>JAFSOM010000029.1 GCA_017447005.1 Oscillibacter sp. | reverse complement strand
GGTCAGACCTCAACCGCCCGGACGCACCAGCGATATTCGCGCTCATCGCGCACACAGGTAAACAGCGTCACGCGGTTTTCCCACGTCGCCGCCGTGTCGCTGTTGTCCGTTTCCGTAATTTTATTGACGCTTTCCACGACGTAAGTCCGCGTCCCCAGCTTTGTGGTCAGCGTCAGCGTATCGCCGGGTTTCAGCGTGTGAATCTTGCCGAAATAGTTGTTTGTCCCGCGATTATGCGCCGCCAGACTGACATTGCCGTCCCAAATGCTGGTATCCGTGAAGTGGCCCGCGCCCTTGGCAAGCTGAGTGTTGTCCGTTCCTTCGTAAATTTTGACATTCACGCCGATAGAGGGAATTTTGAGCGTTCCCAGATTCCCGCCGCTGTAGTACAGGCTTTCGTAAACGTCCGTGAAGGAGATTCCGTCATAGCCGCTTTCGGCGTAATCCGGGCTGTCATATTCCCATGACACATCGCCATTCGGGTTATCGCCCGGATACGATACGGTATCCGCGCCAGCAGGGTAAGTGGCGGGATAGCCCGCGTCAGCGGAGACATAGCCCGCCGCGACAGCGGCTTCCCCGACAGCGTTCGCCAGACCGCCGCTCAACGCGCCCGGAACGAGATTCGGCGTCAGATACGCGCCGCTTCCCGGCAGATAACTGGTCGGCGTCCCGAAACCGGGGGGAATCAGGGCCACATTCTTACTGCGGTCTACGTTGACCGCCTCCTCCTGTCCGTACACGATTTCCACAGACGTAGGACGCCCGAACAGGTAATCCTCCGGCGCGTCCATCGTATATTCCAGCGCGGCGCAATGTCCCGCAAGCAGGCCGCAGAGGGCCAGCAGAGCGGTTATTTGTCTAAATCTCATCGTTTGTTTTCCGTTCTCCCTTCTGTTTTCGTCTGACACAATACAGCGCGTACAGGAAGATTCCCGCAATGGCAATCAAACAGACGCCGATACACTCCGCAACCGGAAGAATGTTTCTTTCGGTTGGCGACAGCGATTCCGGCGTCTCCGTATTTTCCCGCGTTTCCGCGCCATTCATGATTTTATTCGCTTCCGTTTCAGCGTCCGTTTCCGTCTCAGGGGCTGTTTCCGGGGACGCCTCCGGCTCTATTTCCGCTTCAAGAACCGGCGCAGGCTCAGGCGGCTCCGGTTCAGGTTCCGGTTCAGGTTCAGGCTCCGGCTCTTTGGGAATTTCCGTTCCCGCGAATGTTACCGTATACGTTATCATTTCGCAGTTCATCTTCACGATATGGCCCGTATAGTTCGCCGTGACAGCGTATCCCGTCGCCACGCGGCTGGTCGCCGTCCCCGCATACTGCGCCGTCGCCGTAAACCGCAGATTCCCCTCATCGTCGGTCACGCTCTCCCACTGCGCGTCGTTCAGCGTCAGCGGATTTTCGTTTTCCGTGATGGTTTTCGGAATCAGTTCCAAATCCGCGTCCGCGAGATTGGAGTAAACGCGGGTCGCTGAGACGTTCTTACTGCTGGTCTTGTAGCCCTTGACGGACACTTTCACGGACTCGTGGTCGAGAAGCAGTTTCCCGGAGTATCCGTCCGGCGTGGTCACGCTCTTTTCCGCGTCCAGCAGTTTCATGGCTTCGGAAACGTCGTTGGACTTGCAGTCCTTCGTGACGCTTTCCGTATGCTCTTTCGTATCCGCGCCCACCATGTTTTTCTTGGTCATATCGAGGAAGTGATAGCGGTATCCGTCGCGCTCAAAGTCCTCCGTAGGAATCAGGCGGGCGCTGTCCGTGAGGGCAAGCTGGTAGACCTTCGTCACGCGCTTCGTTTCCGCGCCCCATGGGGATTCCTCCACGGAGACGGGATAGTACGGACCGCCGTCCGCTATCGCTATGGGGGCGCAGGCCGTCATTGCCGCCGCCAGAAACGCCGCGCAAATCAGGCTGATGAGACATCGTTTCAGTTTCATGCCGCATTCCTCCTCATCGCGGCTCCCCGCCGCGTTTTGGCTCCGTCCGTTCAGGACGTTCTTGTTTTCCCGCCGCCCGCTTCGTTTCATGAAGCTGTCCGCGCACGGACGGCTTTTTCTCCGTTCCCGTTTGTCCGGGCTGGAAATCGTCGGGCGTCAGTTCCGTGCGCACAAAGCGGCTTATCGCTTGCAGGGCCATGTCGTAATTGGACGAGGACATTACCTGTCGGCTCATTTCCTCAACCAAATCGCCCTGCCCCGCCCGCCGCAATGCGTTGGCGGCGCGTCCCATGACGCTGAAAATGTTGCCGTCGCCGTCCGTAAGCGACATCTCCGGCATTTCGCGCCTTGCGCTGTCCAGAAAGCCGCCCAAAAAATTGTCCGCGTAGTCCGACAGCCACATCATGTCAAACGTCGCCCGGTTTTCAAGCCGCCAGAGAGCCAGCCGCTCCATGTCCAGATTCACGCCATCAAAGGGAAAGAGCAGATTCGTCACGCCCCGGTTCTCAAACTCCATGACGTTTTCAAACACGCTCCCTCCGCGCAGAATCCCTTCCCGCGTCAGAATTTCGTTGATTCCGTCCGTCCATTGGGAGGTTGGAGGCGCACAGCCTTGAAAGACAAGGCCCTCGCGTCTCCGCATTTTCCGCAAATCGTCCGTTGTGACTTTCGTTATCATAACTCCGTCCCTCAGCGCGGCTCCCCGCCGCGTTTCGTTTCCGGCGCGTCTTTCCGCGCCTGACGCCGCGCCTTATCCATCCCCTCGTGTAGCTGTTCCAGCAGGGACGGCTTTTCCGTCCGTTCCGGCTCCGCTGGCGCAAATTTCTGGAACATATCGTTCGCGTCCAGAATTTTGCAAATGTCGAGGACGTATTTGTCGGGATTCTGTTCCCAGCAGGCCACGGCGACTTCCAGCGGGTCAGCGAACCGCAACAGCGCGTTGACCTCCATCGGCGTGAACGAATGCGCCGTTTTCAGGTAACAGTGAAGCTCCGACATTTCCTGAATACGGTAAATATCCGCAATGTCGGGCAAATCCTCTCCGCTGCCGAGGGCTTTGGCGTTCCGGCGCAGGCTTTCGTCCAGACGCCGCCACAGCAGTTCTTTTCCTTTGGCTTCAATGTCCATCGCTCAACCTCCCGTCTGCCAGCAACGCGCAGAAAAGCCGGGAGGGGCGCGGAGACGGAGGAAAAAGCGATTCCTGACGTTTCCCTTCTCCGCGTCCGTTTCATCATTGAGGCCCCAATCCACCAGCGGATACGTCACAGCCTGCCGCCGCCACGCCTCATCCGTGAAAGCCGCGTCGCGGCGAACAACGCCCGCATTCTTTGCCGAACGTCCCGCCGCGCTGTGAAAGCCGCCGGAAAGCCTGCCGCCGCCCGCAAAAAAGCGCCCGTTAAAAATTACGCCCGCCGGATTCACGAGGAACCGCCCCGCTTTCTTCCTCCCCATTTGGTCATCACCACGCTTTGCCCTTCTTGCAGACTGTCCCACAAGTCCACGGCTTTTTTCGCCAAATCTTCGGGACTGACAAACAGGACTTCGCCATCCATGAGAAGAAACTCGCCGGGTTTGGACAGCGTAACTTGCAGACGCGCCAGAGTGCGCCGGTCCAGAGAGGCGAAATCATTCCCCTCAATGCCGCACACCGCGAAAACGCCCGCGATATAGTCCTCTCCTCCCGGAAACGTCCGGTTCGGCTCCAGCCCCAAACTGGCGCCGTTTCTGCGGCAGACAGCCACTATGGGGGTAAACCCTGAAATCGCCCCAAACGCGGAATGGATTCCGATACGCTCAAAGGGGCCTCCCACGATTGCCGTGAAAGTTTCCTCCGAGTTGCGCACCATAGCCGGTCGGGGGGCCTTTCCCGGCTCCACAATCAAAACGCGGATTTCCTTTTCCATTCTCAAAGTCCTCCAGTCGATGTTTTTTCGCGGGGATTGTAGGCAAACGCCACGCGCATCGCCGCGAATCATGGCCATTTCACGCCATATCGTAATTCACGCGGGCGGTCAGATAGGCGTCGCAGGTCAGCGGCGCGTTGAACAGGGATGTCAGCATATAGGCGCGGGGGTTGTAAACCCGCGTCCGGTTGGATTTCATGCTGTCCAGAACATAGCTCAGATGTTCGTATTCCAGTTGGGCGAAACGCTCTTGAATCTCTTCAAGCGGACGCTGGCTCTTGCCAATGCGGAAAGACTCGCCCTCGGCGCACATGACTTCAACAATCAGATTCACATAGCCGTCAATGAGCGGCTTGTCGAAAGGATTCTCCCGCAACAGGAGGTCATAGCCGACCGTTTCTTTGGTTTCTTCTTTGCAAGCCCGTATCCGCTCCATCTTAGCCTGCCACCGCTTCTCAGCGGAGGGCCTCCAGTCCCTGCCGGGGGTTGGGGGATTGGATTGATTGTTTTTCGTAGAATAATTATTATTCTTTTTGTTCTTGATAGGCGCCGATTTCGGGCAGTCCAGAGTTCCGGCTCCGGTCAGGCCAGACAGCCGCTCACCGGAAGTCCCGCTTCCATTCCCGGCAGTCTCACTTCCAACAGAGGCAGTGAACAGCGGGATTTCCACAAAGTTTTCCACAGCCAAGCGGCGGGTTTCCGTGGACTTTTCCACAAATGTGGAAAAGTTTTCAACATTTTCCACATTCCCC
>JAFSOM010000280.1 GCA_017447005.1 Oscillibacter sp. | reverse complement strand
TGTTTTAACGGTTGCTTGACATCTCCATTAAAACACATTCGGGACGTTTCCTGTAGCTTTTTTCCTCATTTCGAGACATCTTCACTAAAAATATTTTCCATATTTTTCCAGTAAAAAGTCCTACAATTATTTTACACCGACTCCGCGGCGGCGAAGTTCGCCCCTCTCTGTCGCTGCGCGACATCTCCCCCCGCGCCGGATAAAATCCGCCCTCATCCGTCACTGCGTGACACCTTCCCCCGTTCCGGGGGAAGGGTAAGACTATAGCGTAATCTTAAACAACAACGCGGAATCAATGCGGAAACTTCGCAAGGTTGCGCGGAAAAATGATAGATTGCGCTGTCAAGTTTACCCTTCCCCCATGTCGCCCCCACGAAGTGGGGGCGATGTCACGAAGTGACAGAGGGGGCCGGGGGAAGGTGGCGCGCAGCGCCGGATGAGGGCAAGTTTCCGCCGCGCCAGCGAAAACTTTACGCGTCCAAGGATTGGCAAGCCCCCTTCAAAGCCCGAACAGAATCCTGACATAAGGAATTTTCCGAATGACAGTGCAGGCGACGTAAGTCAACGCGATATTCAACGCGCAGATGAAAAGCGCCGTAATCATATTAAGTTCCACAAAACGCGCCGCAATCTTAAACAGGAGCGTCTTATAAAAACTGTCAAAAAACATGATTTGCAGAGAGTATTGACCGAGCTGGGAAAGAATCGTCAGGCGTTTGGGAAGCGCTTTCGCTATGAGGAACAGAGGGTACATCAAACAGAACGCCAGACAGGTCTTTGTAAAGACAGTTTGCTTGATTGTTCCGCGCATAATCAGGAAGGACAAGAACGCGACCGCGACAAAGGCCAGAGATAACAGGAAACGTTTCCGTTGGAGCGGAGACGACAGCGCGCTTTTATGATTGCGCACAAGCAAACCTATCAGGAAAAAGTGAAAGAAATTCAACAGATTGGAGATTTGATAGAAGGGGTTGCTTATTCGCTCGTTTGCGACCGTAATTTCTTCGGGAAGCGGATAGAAGATAACAAGCGCGTCGAGAATACACAAACAGCCCAGCGCGATAAAAATTCGCTTTTCGTGCGTTTCATCCCAAAAGAGCGGGGCGAGCAGGAATGTCAGGAAAATGCAATAGGCGAACCAATACAGCCGCCCGATGAAGAACGCGTCAAATAAGACATTGACAAGGTTCGACGCATGCGCGAACTCATTCGAGATAAACGCGGAGTAGATGAGTTTCAGTATGCAGAACGTGAAATAAGGGATGATGATTCTTTGAAATTTCGCCTGATAAAAGGGGAGAACCGGCTTTTTGCGGCATAAAAACCCGGCAATTACAAAATACAGCGGAACATGGACGGAATAAATCAGCAGTTGCGCAAGGCGATTGGGGAAGGAGATTTCTCCCTGAATATCGCCCAAATAACGAAAGGCGTGCCCGATGACGACCAAAATCCCCGCGAACGCCTTCAAATAGTCTAAATAATCCTCTCTTGCGCGTATTGTTTGCATATGGCCCGCTCCCCCGTTGCGATTGTACGATTTGCAAGAATGCGTACATTCCTCTAAACCGCAATCATTTATATCAAGAATTATTTCTATTATAATTTTATCATCATTCTTCACAGATTGCAATCTCTACATTTAGTCATTTTGCCAAAAATTAATCTCCTAAAAACGAGCTTTCTTGTTGCAATAATGTACACATTTTGGTAAATTTGCATAAACAAAAAAAGTCCGCCCAAAGACGGGACGGACTTTTTGCCTTGTCAGATAAGTTTCGCGGTATTCATGCGGACGCCCGGCCCCATGGTGGACGCGGCGACGCAGCTACGGATATACTGGCCCTTGGCGGCGGCGGGTTTGGCCTTGACAATCGCGCCCATGAGGGTGTTGTAGTTCTCCACGAGCTTTTCGGGGCCGAACGAGACCTTTCCAATCGGGCAGTGAATGATGTTGGTCTTGTCGAGACGGTACTCAATCTTACCGGCCTTGACTTCCTGCACGGCCTTGGCGACATCCGGCGTGACGGTGCCCGCCTTCGGGGACGGCATTAAGCCCTTGGGGCCTAACAGACGACCTAAGCGGCCTACGGTGCCCATCATATCCGGGCTGGCGACAACGACATCGAAATCGAACCAGTTTTCTTTCTGGATTTTCTCAACCAAGTCCATATCGCCGACGTAATCGGCCCCGGCCTCACGGGCGGCGTCGGCCTTATCGCCCTTGGCGAACACGAGCACGCGGACGGTTTTCCCGGTGCCGTGGGGCAGTACGATAGCGCCGCGAACCTGCTGGTCAGCGTGACGGGAGTCCACGCCCAGTTTGACGTGCAGTTCTACGGTCTCGTCGAACTTGGCGGTAGCGGTCTTGCAGACGAGGGCGAAACCGTCCTGCGCCTCATATTGTACGGAGCGGTCAACCTGCTTGGCGCTCTCCTTGTATTTCTTACCTCTGAACAAAGTGATTCCTCCTCATAGTGGTACCCGGAATAGTTCCTCCCACTGATTCCCGCCGTTTCGGACGGGAAAGCGGCCTCTCGTCGCAATGTTATTCGCTTAGGGCGTTTGAAACCCCCTCCTCCTGTCCCCCTCCCCTTTCAGGGGCGGGGGAAACAGACTTGCAAGCGCTTTCCAGTCCCGTAAGTCCCCCCTGAAAGGGGGGATTTAGGGGGGTATGCCGTAAAGTTCATAACATTGCTCTCGTCGTCAGTCGCCGACCACGACGCCCATCGAGCGGCAAGTCCCCGCGACCATGCTCATGGCGGCTTCCAGACTGCCCGCGTTCAGGTCTTTCATCTTGATTTCGGCGATTTTCTGTACGGACGCCTTGGAAATAGTCGCCACTTTCGTCTTATTGGGCACGCCGGAGCCGGATTCGATATTGCATTCCTTCTTAATCAGCACAGCCGCCGGGGGCGTCTTGGTGATGAACGTGAAGGAGCGGTCGGCGTATATCGTGATGATGACGGGAATAATCATGCCCATATCGGCCTTCGTGCGCTCGTTGAACTCCTTGGTGAACGCGGCGATGTTGACGCCGTGCTGACCGAGCGCGGGGCCTACGGGCGGCGCGGGCGTAGCCTTGCCCGCCGGGATTTGCAGTTTTACATAACCGGTGATTTTCTGTGCCATAACTTGGCGCCTCCTAATTGATGTGGTTTAACGGACACGTATCCGTTTTTGGCGGGACGCTCGCGGCGGCCCTCCCACTTGTCTGACGGGATTCGCACGGGGATTCCCGTCCGTTCAGGTTTGCATTTCCACTTGGTCGAGTTCGAGGTCAACGGGGGTTTCGCGTCCGAACATGGACACCATGACGCTGACGCGGTTTTTATCCGGCTCCACGGCCTCCACGATGCCCGAAAAGCTCTGCAAAGGCCCGTCCACAATGCGCACGGCGTCGCCCACGCGGTACTTGACGCTGACCTCGTGTTTCTCCATGCCCAGTTTGAGCGCTTCGTCTTCGGTCAGGGGAATGGGGGTGTTGCCGGACCCGGCGAACCCCGTCACGCCGCGGATATTGCGCACGAGGTGCCATACGTCGTCGGACATGACCATCTTGATGAGCACGTAGCCGGGGAGAACTTTCCGTTCGACCTGCCGCGGCTCTCCGTTCTCGCCGTACTCCGTGACCGTCTCCATGGGAATTTCCATGCGGAGAATTTTGTCCTCCAGATGACGCCCGTTGACAAACTTCTCGATACTGGTCTTGACGGCGTTCTCATAGCCGGAATAGGTATGAATCACATACCACTGTGCGGCGGATTGTGACATACGCCGCCCCTCAGCCGCCGAACACGGCAAGAATCATCTTGACCAGATTTGTCGCGGCGAAGTCGAAAATCCAGATACAGGCCCCGATTAACAGCGAGCAGAGCAGTACGGTGCCCGTGTTTTTCATGACCAGTTCGCGGTTCGGCCATGTAACCTTCTTCAATTCGCCCCGCGTTTCCCGAAGCCACGTCGAGCCGCGGCTTTTCTTCTTTTCTTCCGCCATTGTCGCACAACTCCTATC
Organism: Oscillibacter sp.; assembly: GCA_017447005.1. Taxonomy (GTDB): domain Bacteria; phylum Bacillota; class Clostridia; order Oscillospirales; family Oscillospiraceae; genus Oscillibacter. The sequence goes on along the minus strand of JAFSOM010000280.1, from coordinate 2,328 downwards.
TTACTTGGTTTCGCTGTGGGTGGTGTGCTTCTTGCAGAAGGGACAATACTTGCTCATGCTGACTTTGTCCGGGGTGTTCTTCTTGTTCTTCATGGTGTTGTAGTTTCTCTGCTTGCACTCGTTGCATCTCAGGGTGATTTTCACTCGCATAACGGCGCCTCCTCTTAAATTGGATGACTGGCGCGGCCCGTCGGAAAACGGGTTACGCCGTGAGCCTCCCTGCGTGACAAAGGGCCTCTTTGAGCGTCGCCGGACGCCGGACACGTCCCGCAAACGCGCAAAAGAAAAAGCCCTCTTACAGGTACCGGGTAGTATAGCATACTTTTTTCACGCGGTCAACCGTTTTTTTTGAGAAAATTTGCGGAGTTGCGAAAAAGCCGCCCCATTCGAGAGACGGCCCGGTAAACAGGAATGGTCAATCGCTTACAGCGGATGTTCCTTTCCGTAGGATAGCGCGGCGGCGTGGAAATCCTCGGAAGAGACATTCTCAAAATACCGCCGCCGCCACTTGGTATAGTCGGATTTTTCCCGAATGAGGACGGAGATAAAGCGTTCGGCCTCCACAATCCCCAGTTTTTCAATCAGGCATGTCATGCCCGCGTCCATAATTTCCGCCGTACTCATGGCGTCTCCTCCCATTGCCGTATGAACCCGGGGTTTTCCTTTTATATATCAGGTTTGCGGATTATATATCAGGTTTGCGGATTCTTGTCAAGGCGTCCGCCGAAAAACTTGCGCGGACGTATGCGTAAAGGTTCTTGGCGAAGTGCCCGCAAAGCGACCCCGTAACGCGTTCTTTGCGGACATCATCCTTTTATTATTCGTCATCGGGGCGCTTCCTTGCCTTTTCGCCGAGCTTCTTAATCACGGACAATAATTTGTTCTTGAAAGCCTCCATCCGTTTGTTTTCGTCCTTAAAGGCGTACACCCGGTGAACGGCTTTTTTCGCGCACTCGCTCATAGAGCTTATCTCATCCGTGATAGCGGTCTGTCGCGTTATAATGCCCTGTTTCACCCAACTGGTTCTTTGCGCCACGCCGCCTACCAAAGAGGTCATGCTCCGGTTGAACAGCGCGTCCGCCCTGATAACAAGCTGGTCAAAATGGTACAACGCGGTCACGGTCACGGTAATGTCAACCGCAAATATGAACAGCAGACATAATGACATCAGTTCAATGATGATGGGAGGCGTCTTGTCCATCAGGCCTTCAAAAAAGGGGGCTATCGCGTAAGCGATTACCAGCCCGGCGACGCCAAAGCCCAGACTTGTAAACAAGCTGATTCGCCCGTGAACGTTCAGCGGAAGATTGCTGTAATCCCACCATAAAGCGTGAAATATTTTTTCCAGCGCCCATGACGTTACATACTCCAGTATCGCGCTTCCAAAGACGGAAATTGTATAAATCAGGACAGGACTTAACGCCGCGCCCCGTTCGGCGCAGAAACGGAGGATAAGCGACAGGGCTATGGCGCCCGTACCGTAAATCGGCGTTATCGGGCCGTACAGAAAACCTCTGTTTTCCCATTTGCCTTCCTGAATCGTGCAAAAAACGCTTTCATAAACCCAGCCTAAATAGCCGTATATCAGGAACAGGCATACATATCTACTTATCCACATTCCGTCGGATTCCCTCCCATCCTGCATGAACGGTTTCCTTCTCCGCGAAAGCAAGGCGTTCCCGCTTTACGGCGTCCCGCGCCATTCCTTGTGTTGGAGTTTGTAATAGCTCCACTGCCGCCACTTGCGCACGGCGTCGGCTTGCGGCGTGTCGCGTAGGGCGGATTCCTCTATCACGGCGCCGTCCGGGAGCATATAATACTGGTTTTGCACGACGGGGAACTGTCGGCGCAAGTCGTTGAGAAACGCCGTCCACGCGTCGCGCTGACCGCGTCCGGTGAGTTCGAGAATCAGCGCGCCCAGATACGCCGCCGACAGCCGCCGATTCTCGGGAAGTCCCGCCGCTTGCGTCACGCGTTCCCAGTCCAACGCCTCCGCCGCCGCGTCATTCGCCCACAGTACGCAAGGCGTCTCGTAGGCGGAGAACACGTTTTCGCGCTCGTCATCGGGTTTTCCGGCGTCCATGCCCAGCGCGGCGTAGGCGTCGCCCAGATACGGCAAATGGTCGCCGTAGTAAACCAGTAATACAGGCTCGGGCGTGGCGGCGAAGAAGTCGCGCAGGCGTCCTAACATACGGTCAGCGTCACGGGCGCCCTCGGCGTAGACCTCCAACATCTCCCGCACGTCGCCCGGTACATCGACGTTGAGCGGTACGGGCGCGTACTCGTGACCGTCGCCGTACTTGGAGTAGGGATAACCCATGTGATTCT
>JAFSOM010000028.1 GCA_017447005.1 Oscillibacter sp. | reverse complement strand
TTGTTCATAGCCTTCCGGCAATTCTCTCATCAGCCCGCCTACTCCCGCCATGATTCCTTCCATCCCTGAGCGCCTCCCAGCCTTTTTTCCTATTATATACCTTCCTTGTTCTTATTGCAAATTAAGTTAGTGCATATGGGGGTGCCTCCCAAAGCGGCAAAAAATCCGAACCCCGTTCATTTTTGCCCGAACCATGCGCTTTTTGAGCGGCCTATGTGCGCTCAAAAACTTGGAAACTGGTGTTTTGACTAATAAGCCCAAAAGAATATGCACTACTATGCGTCCTATGAGGGTGCTTTGGAAGTCGCTATTGAAGTCTCTTCTTGACTTACATTACCATATGATGGATGCACTACTATATCTCGACCGCGAGATTACGTATAAACAGACCATTGCGGAGCGCGTACTTGACCGTTGAGGCCGTTCCGCCTTTCTCTTTGGTCAGGTAACAGACGCAGACGAAACTGCGCTGAACCATGTAGCGGTTCCTCTGGTGCGTACAGCCCCGGAAGTAGTGTTCAGCCAAACAGACAACCTCCGTGGCGAACGCTTTTATGCGCTCGTACTCTCTCCGGTCGTCGTCAGTCCAACTTGACGACTGGTTGCGATAGGGAATGACAATGACGAGCCGGACATCAGGATGAGCGGCGCGATATTCCAGCGTCTCCTGCGCCGCCATCGTGTCAAAGCCGACGCATCCTCCCGCGTAAAACGCCCTAATCTTTTTCTCCTCGTGAAGATAGGCAATATGTTCCCGCAATTTTTCCCGCAAACGTCCCGACACTTCCTCCGGGACGCTCCTGTGTCCGGTGAAGCAACAGCCGTCCTCCATTTTAAACGCCCCCTTTGAACCGTAGCGTCGGAGCGTTCTTTTGCGGGTTCGTCTGTCCGTGAGGAGTAACCCGTTCGTTTATGATGAACGCCCTATCTTTCCTGACCTTCGAATTCCTCCTGTCCGTATTTGCGCTATTTCCGAATTTTTAGAACGTGAAAACGCACAGTTTTTCCAAAATATCCTACATAATCAAACGGTTTCCGCTTATGCCCATATACAACGTAATAGTGATTCCGTTATGAGCGGATGGAAATCAGCCCCCGCCGCCCCGTGATTTGGGCGTTTGGAGCCGGATTTTCCGCTTTTTGTAACGGAAAAATCCGGTCGGGCGCAAAAAAATTCAGGCTTCCGGCCTGATTGCCACGCTCTTCTTTGAAATTTTACGCGAATTGGCGGCTTTTTTCGCTTGACAAGCCGCTTTCCAACGGTTACAATAGGGGTGCAAGGAGGGAGACTGGCGGGGTAATATACAACGGAATCACTATTTCGTTATCTCCGCATCACACGACGAGACCGAGTTTCTCCATCCGGCGTTCGTGTTCCGCGCCACTCTCCATAATGTAAATCCGCGTGGTGTTAATGCTGGCGTGACCGAGGAGGTCCGCCAGTTTCGCTATGTCCTTCTCCATCCGGTAGAAGGTCACGGCGAACAGGTGGCGGAAGTTGTGCGGGAACACTTTCCGGGCGTCCACATGAGCCGCCGCGCACAGTCCCTGAAGTTCCCTCCAAATATTGGAGCGGTTCAGGGGCTTTCCGTTTCTCGTCACGAACACAGAACCGGACTTAACACCCGTTTCGGCGCAGTAGGCCAGCAATTTCTCCCGCAGTTTCTGCGGAATCATGATAACGCGCCGTTTGCCCTTGCAATCAACGACCGCCCTGCCGCTGTGGAGCGATTCCACGCTGACGAACCGCAGTTCCGACACGCGGATTCCCGTCGAGGCCAGCGTCTGCATAAGCCAATACAGGCGCGGATTGCCCTTGGCGCGGGCGGCGTTCAGGAGGCGCGTATACTCCGCTTTCGTCAGTTCGCGGTCGCAGTCACGGAAAATGCGCCGTTGAACCTTAATTTGCTTGATGTGAAGGTCGCTCCACAACATGAACGCGCAGAAACGGTTGACCGCCGAAATCATCACGTTTGCGCCGCTTGCGCTGAATCGGGCGCTGATTTCGGCTTTCCACGCGAGCAAAAGCTCCCGCGTGACTGCTTTCTCAGGCGGAAGAAAGCGAAACAGCGCCATTACCGCACCGACGTATTTTTGTATCGTGGCTTCACAGCGTTCCTCCAGACGGAGCGTTTCTCCGTAGGCCGCAATCTGTTCGCTGGTCATTGCGTAAGCGTTCATGGCGTCCTCCTTAAAAAACAGCGACGTTTACATATCCCCGAATTAAGGATTGTACCAGAAGGGCGTCGAAAATGCGTAACAGATATTGCCAGAGGCTTTCCCGCATGGCGTTTTTCTCGCTCACCTTTCGGCAATGTTGCCAAAAAGTTAGGAGAATCAAGAGAAACAGCCTTGATTTCGTCCGTTTTGGACCTTTGGCAATGTTGCCGGAAGTCCACTTTACTTGAATAAAGTGGAGGCTTGACACGATTGCCAAAGGTGCGGAGAGCGGTTGTGACCACGTTGTCCGGACCGCTCCGCCGCTTGTCGCGGACGAACGCTCCCGCCACAAACGCCCGCTGTCGCTCCGTTCGCGGACAGGGACGGCTACCCGCGCACAAACCGAAAGACGCGCAAACGGGCTTTTTTCGGGGGAAAACGGGGCTTTTCAGGCACAGTTTTACCCAGACCGCTTAGTCTTAATTCCGACAAAGCGGTCTGCGGAACAGTGGGAGCGCTTGTGCCGATTTCGGCAAAAGCGGTATCAAAATCGGGTTAGCAGAATTCTGCCAACCCGATTTGCGCCATTTGGCGGCTTTATCGGGTTATCCCCGTTTTGCGCCGTTCCCGCCGCTTCGGTTCGATTCTCCGTAGATTTGCTTCGATTTCCGGCGTTTTGCTCAGGATTTCCATGCACATCTCCAGTTTTTTGCGCTGTTCCCGGATTTCACGGTTGACCTCCGCGATTTCCTCGTAGAGTTCCGCTTTCTCCCGCGTAAGATTCTCTTTCGGAATACTGCACGTTTCCAGAATAGCGACAGCGTCTACGTATCTCGCGCACTCCGCCTCCATTCCGGGAACGCCGTTCTCATGAAGTTTCGCCGCCTCCCGCAAGGCTTCCGCGTCCGCGAGAGCCGCGTACAGCGTCCGGCGTTTCTTCTTCCGCACATTCAGGACGGTACGCCGTTTCATTAGTGCGTTCAGGGCTTCTTCCGCCTGACTCTGGTATAATTCCATATCTTCCCGCGTCGTGAGATTGTTTTCCCGAACAAACGCGAACTGCGCCTTGAGTTTCTCAAACTTCATAACATCCGCCCGCATTTTCGGCGTCATACGGGGCGGGTACGTCCGCTTCTCGATTTTGCCCAGAATGTACAGATAATGCGTATACAAAGCCATAAATCCGGTTAGTTTCGGATGTTTCCGGTACGGAACGAACACAGGCCGAGGACTCGCAACAGGCTTCAGTCCGGCTTCGACGGCGTCCATGTTCCCCCGAATCGCGGCGAGGATTCCCTCCTCCGTGAACAGCGGATTCTTCCGTCCGGGGCACATAAACCGCTCCTGTCCGCGCAACCGGAACGACAGGCGGTTCCCGTGTTTGATTTCGTAGCCTTTATGCTCCATCAGCATAAAGAAGTCTCCGAGACTGGCGGCGTCCTCAATGGCGTCGCGCAAGTCCGCCTCCAGCATGGAGCGGAATGTCGGTTGTCCCCGTGACTGTCTCAGCCATTCGGCGTAGCTTACTGATTTGGACGCTTCTTCCTCCACGGAAATCACGGACAAGCCGTGTTTTCGGCACAGTCTGTCGGACACGGCGCGGATTTTCCGGTAGTAATCGCCCCTGCCGAGATGATACTTTTCGCCTTTCAGACTGACGGAATTGAAGACAATATGGGAGTGAATGTGCCGCTTATCGGTATGAACCGCCATCACAACCTCATAATCCGACAGATTTTCCCGCGCAAACTCCTCCGCGATTTGAAGGGCGAGTTCCGGCGAGATTTCTCCCGGCTTGTAAGAGAGTAGAGTAGGGAAGCGACGCCTTATCATATTCCTATGACAGGTTTTCGCCACCCTCTCCGGGAACCGGA
>JAFSOM010000027.1 GCA_017447005.1 Oscillibacter sp. | reverse complement strand
GTCATAGCCCTGTTCCAGAAGCAAGTGACCGAGAAGTTTGCTTGCCAATAAGCTCCCCTGTCCGCCTACGCCGACAATCATGATGTTTTTCGTCTCCACGGCTCACGCCTCCTTCCCGGCGCTCTCGAACGCGTCGAAACGGCAAAGCTGTCGGCACACGCCGCAACCGACGCAAAGCGTATTGTCAACATGAGCCTTTCCGCCCTTAATGGAAATCGCCGGACAGCCGATTTTCATGCACGACTTACAGCCCACGCACTTTTCCGTATTGACCTTCAGCGGCGGTTTGTGCTTGACGTACTTCAGCAACGCGCACGGACGCCGCGAGATAATCACGGACGGCTCCTCCGCCGCGAGTTCCTCCTTGACGGCTTTTTCGGTTTCCGCGAGGTCATACGGGTCAACGACGCGCACGCGACGGAATCCCATAGCGCGGCAGAGGCTCTCCAAGTCGATTTTCCCGGCGGGGTCGCCCTTGATGTTATAGCCCGTCGTGGGGTTCTGCTGATGTCCCGTCATGCCCGTGATGGAGTTGTCAAGGATGATAACGGTACTGTTGGACTGGTTATACGCGATATTGGCAAGGCCCGTCATGCCGGAGTGCATAAACGTGGAATCGCCGATAACGGCAACCGTTTTGTGTTCGCTGTCGGGGCCGAGGGCCTTGTTATAGCCGTGAATCGCGCTGACCGACGCGCCCATGCAGAGCGTCATTTCCATCGCGGACAGCGGCGCGACGGCTCCCAGCGTATAACAGCCGATGTCGCCTAACACCGTACATTTCAGCTTGTTGAGCGTGTAGAACAGGCCCCTGTGCGGACAGCCCGCGCACATGACCGGCGGACGCGGCGGAATCGGCTCCTGTAAGGCCGCGCCGTTATGCGTCGGCAGTCCGAGTTTCTCCGCGATAATGTTTTGGGAGTATTCGCCCAGTAACGAAAACTTCTCTTTGCCCACGCAGGCAAGGCCTAACTCCCGGCAGTAGGTTTCTAAAAAGCCGTCCAACTCCTCCACGACGACCAGAGAATCCACGGACGCCGCGAAGTCACGGATTTTCTTTTCCGGCAGAGGCCATACCATCCCGAGTTTCAACACCGGAAAACGGTCTCCGCACACTTCCTTTACGTACTGATAGCAAGTAGAGGATGTAATAATTCCCATGGATTTTTCGCGGCCCGGCTCCACGCGGTTCAAGTCGGACTTTTCCGCGAACTCCGCCAGCTTGCGCATACGCTCCTCTACCACCGGGTGGCGGCGAATCGCGTTCCCGGGCATCATCACGTATTTGGCGATATTCTTCTCATAGGGTTTGGCGGGCGGCTCGACGCGTTCCCCGGTCTCCACGACCGACTGCGAATGGGCGATACGCGTGCACATTTTCAGCAGTACCGGACAGTCGAACGCCTCCGAAATTTCATAGGCTTTCATAGCGAAAGCGCGGGCCTCCGCCGAATCCGACGGCTCCAGCATGGGCAGTTTGGCCGAACGGGCGTAGTGACGCGAATCCTGCTCGTTTTGCGACGAGTGCATACCGGCGTCGTCGGCGACGGCAATCACCATCCCGGCGTTGACGCCCGTGTAGGACACCGTAAAGAGCGGGTCGGCGGCGACGTTTAATCCTACGTGCTTCATGCCGCAGAAACTCCGCTTCCCCGCCAGACTTGCGCCGAACGCCGTCTCCATGGCTACTTTCTCATTCGGCGCCCACTCGCAGTAAATCTCGTCGTACTTGGCGGCCTCCTCCGTGATTTCCGTGCTCGGCGTGCCCGGATAACTCGATACCGCCGCGCAGCCCGCCTCGTACAGTCCCCGGGCAACCGCCGCGTTGCCCAGCATTAATTGTTTCATCAGTTTTCCCTCACAATGTTTGTCAAATTTTCCCGTTCCGGAACGTCCGGAAACGTCGCTCCGCGTCCGAAGCGAATAGAACGCGCTCCGCGTCCGAAGCGGCGGAAAGCGCTCCGTGTCCGAAATGCCCGGAAAGCGTTCCGCGTTAAGTTTCCCCTTCCGGGACGCCCGAAAAGCCTTCCCGGGCAATCACTTTCCGCATGACGCCGCCCGCGCCGCCGTCCAGCATGGAACGCCGGACACGGCTCACGGTCGCGCTACTGGCCCCGGTACGCTCCAGAACCTCCGAATAAACCGCGCCGCGTTCCAGTTCCACCGCCACTTCAAAGCGCTGTTCCATACTCCGAAGCTCAATGGGCGTACACAGGTCTTGAAAAAAACGGGTGCACTCGTCCAAATCTTTCAGTTTCAGGATGGTTTCGTAAAGGGCCGCATATGGTTTTCTCTCCTTGACCACTGAAAATCCGCCTCCTCTCCGCCATTTCGCCGGGAACGTTGCGCGTAAACGGGACAATGCCGCTTCCCGCGTGAGAAATTCTATCATGCCCGCCGCCCATTTGCAAGCGGAAATTCCGCGTAGCGCGTCTTTTCCCGCGAACTCGCGGACAGGCGGAATGTCGTAAAAGCGAAAAAAGTGGTTTACAAACGGGCGCGTCTCTGATAAAATAGAGGCGGTAGAACCTTGTAACGGTCACGCGCCTTGAAAATCTGTGGTTTGTGAGAACAAGAAAGGGGGAAAAGCGGTGAGAAATACGTTTCGCGGCGGGATTCATCCCGAAGAGCGCAAGGAACTAAGCCGTAACAGCTCACTGCGCGCTTACGACGCTAAAGGGGAAATGGCTTATCCTCTGGCGCAACACATCGGAAAGCCCGCCAAGGCCATTGTTCAGCCGGGGGACACGGTGAAAGTCGGGCAGATACTCGCGGAGGCGGACGGCTTTGTTTCCGCGCACGTCATCAGCTCCTGTTCCGGCACGGTGAAGGGTATCGAACAGCGGGCGACGCTGGCAGGCCCCGCGCAGACTTGCGTTATCGTCGACAACGACGGCAAGTATACGCCGGCGGCGCGTTGGGACAAGCGCGACGTGCTTTCCGCGCTGTCAGATAAGGACATTCTCGAACGCGTCAAGGCGGCGGGGATTGTCGGCTTGGGCGGCGCGGGATTCCCGACGCATGTCAAACTGCAACCGAAAGACCCGTCCGCCATCCGCTACGTTATCGCCAACGGCGCGGAGTGCGAACCGTATCTAACGGGTAACGATTGGCTGATGAGAACCCGGGCGGAAGAAATTCTTGACGGCCTGACGGTCATTCTACGTTTGTTCCCGAACGCGGAAGGCGTGATAGCGATTGAGGAGAACAAACCGGAAGCGTTGGAGGCCATGCGGAACGCCGCGCAGGGAAAAGAACGTATCCAAGTGTTGGAGATGAAAACCAAGTACCCGCAGGGCGGCGAACGCAGTCTGATTCAGGCCATAGCGGGGAAGGACTTCAAGATAACGGAACTCCCCGCCGACGCGGGCTGTATCGTCGACAACGTGGGCACGATTTACGCCGTGGGCAAGGCGGTCTTGTACAAGGAGCCGCTATGCGTACACGCGATAACGGTCAGCGGCGACGCCGTACAGGAGCCGTGCAATCTGCTGATTCGCAACGGCATGAGTTTCGCGGAACTGCTGGACGCCGCCGGAGGCGTCAAGGACGGCGTAAGATTGAAAAAGGCGCTGGCGGGCGGCCCCATGATGGGCATCGCGCTGGCAAGTCTGGAGATTCCCGTACAGAAGAACAACAACGGCTTTATTCTGCTCTCGGTGGACGAAAACGAGAAGGCCGAACGGCAACAAACCGCTTGTCTGCACTGCGGACGCTGTACGACGGTTTGTCCTACGGGCCTAATGCCGTTCATGATGGTCGACGCCGCCGAGCGCGGAGATTTTGAACGTTACGAAAACGCGCTCTACGGTTTGGAGTGCATTACCTGCGGGTCGTGTTCTTACATCTGTCCGGCGAAACGTCCCCTCACGGAGACATTCAAAGACACCAAAGCGGCGATTATGGCGCGCAAACGCGCAGGCGGGAGGTAAACGATAATGAAAACGGCTCTACGCGTTTCTTCCGGCCCCCGTATCCGGGACGCCTTGCGCGTTTCTTCCGGCCCCCATGTCCGGGATAGCTGGACGACTTCGGAAATTATGTTCACGGTCGCGCTGGCGTTACTGCCCGCCGCCGTCGTGGGCGTATGGGTCAACGGTCTGCACGCGCTTTTGATTATCCTGACCGCGATTGTGTTCGCGGTGGAAACCGAACTCCTGTTTGACTGGTTCTGCCGTCATCCGGCGACGTACAAGGACGGTAGCGCGGTCGTCACTGGCTTACTGTTGGCGCTGTCGCTCTCGCCGACCGTGCCGCTGTACATTCCCGCGCTCGGCTCCGTGTTTGCGATTCTGGTTGTCAAGTGCTGTTTCGGCGGACTGGGACGCAACTTTGTAAACCCGGCGTTGGCGGCGCGGTGCTTCCTGCTGATTTCCTTCGCCGGAACGATGACTTCCTATTCCGTGGACGCTACCACATCCGCCACGCCCGTCGCCGCGCTGATGTCCGGTCAGGCCGTGAGCGTCACGCGCATGTTCCTAGGCGGCGCGGGCGGCGTTATCGGCGCTTCGATTTTCGCGCTTATGCTCGGCGGTCTCGCGCTGTGGGTGTTCGACCTCATCAGCGGGTGGATTTGCTTCTCGATTCTCGCAAGTTTCGCTATATTCGTGGGACTGTTCGGCGGACAGGGCTTTGACCCGCATTACATCGCGGCGCAGTTGTGCGGCGGCGGCGTGGTCATGGCGGCGTTCTTCATGGCGACTGACTACGCCACAAGTCCCACCAGTCAGGCCGGACAGGTCATTTACGGCGTCCTGATTGGCGTCTTGGGCGGCGTGTTCCGTATTTTCGGTTCGGCGGCGGATTCGTTCAGTTATGCCGTACTCGTCGGGAATCTGTGCGCGCCCGCGCTGGAACGCTATCTCTTCCCGAAACCGTTCGCCTATCGCCGCGCCCGTAACAAGCGTATGCTCGCGCTGGCGGGCATTGCCGTCGTTGGCGTGCTTGCGATTGTCTGCGCCTACTCCGCGACGAAAGACACGATTGCCGCAAACCGTATGAGCGGAAGTTTCGGCCCGTATCTGACCGTATTCCCGGAGGAAACCCCCGTGGAGGCCTTCGACGCTACGGACGAAATTACAGGCGCGATTGAGGCCTTGGGCGGCGCGACTTACGGTTCCGGCTTCGGCAACGTCACCATCAACGAGGCCTACGCTGCGCTGGACGCCGACGGAAATATTATCGGATATGTGGTCAGCGCGACGAGCGCCGACGGAAACGACGGCCCCATTACGTTAGCCGTGGGCGTCAATCCCGACGGCGTCGTCAACGGCATTGTCTATACGGATTTGAACGAAACGCCCGGTATCGGCATGCGTTGCGGAGAGCCGGAGTTTACGGAGCAGTTCGCCGGAAAGGATGTCGAGAGCTTCACGCTTGGGACGGACATTGACGGGGTTTCCGGCGCCACGGTGACAAGTACGGCTACCGTCAACGCCGTCAACGCCGCGCTGGACTTCTTCCGCACGACGCTGAAAGGAGGGAATGTCTGATGACGCGCTTGTATAACGGCATTGTCAAGGAAAATCCCGTGCTGGTTCTGTTGCTGGGGATGTGTCCGGCGCTGGCGGTCACGACTACCGCCGTCAACGGTCTCGGCATGGGTATCGCTACCACGATAGTGTTGATTCTGTCGAACCTCATTCTCTCCCTGCTTCGTGACTACGTTCCGGCGGAAGGACGCTTCCCGGCGCGCATTCTCACGTTGGCCGCGCTGGTGTCCGTCGCGGAACTGGTCATGGAGGCCTGCTGTACGTCGCTCTACGACGCGCTGGGCGTGTATCTCCCGCTGATGGTCGTCAACGGCCTTCTGCTGCGCGACGCGGAAACTTTGGAGCCGGGAGAGTCCGCGCTGGACGGTCTCGGCAAGGGCTTGGGCTTTACGCTCGCCCTGACGGTTCTGGGCGCGTTGCGGGAACTGCTGGGAAGCGGCACGATATTCGGCGCGCAGGCGCTCTCGAATCCTATCGGCATTTTCGCGCAGCCGCCGGGCGCCTTGCTTATGCTGGCGTTCCTGATTGCGGTTCTCAACGCCGCCGACTTCGGTCACAAACGGCGCGGCTGGGCGTTCCCGTCCGAAAATCCGGATGAACAGGAGGAAGGGAAACAATGAGCACACTTGCCATGATTTTTATCGGCGCCGCGCTGGTGCATAACCTCGTTCTGACGCAGTTTCTGGGCGCGGATTCCTTCTTCGGCGTCTCCGGACAGGTCAAAGCGTCCGTCGTGATGGGCGCCGCCGTGATGTTTCTGCTGACGGTCGTTTCGGCGGTCGCAAGTCTGTTTCAGGATTTGCTCTTGACGCCGCTGAATCTGGGTTTCCTGCGAACCTTCGTCTTCGTCCTCGTGACAGTTATCCTCGCGTGGGTTGTCCGAAAGTTCCTGCAAGAGTGCGTACCGGAAGCGAATCAGGCGTTGCGCCTCTGCTACCCGTATCTGCTCGGCAATACCGCCGTACTGGGCGTCGCGCTCACCAACGCGCAGAGCGGTTACGACTTCGGGCAATGCGTCTTTTCCGGTTTCAGCGCGGGCTTGGGTTACGCCGTCGTACTGTTCCTCTTCGCCTGTATCCGCGCTCAGATACGGGAGGACGACGTGCCCGAAACGTTGCGCGGCGCGCCGGTCGTACTGCTCGCGGCGGCGCTGATGTCTATCGCCTTTATGGGCTTTGCGAATCTGTCTTGACTTTTCGCGGGCGCGGAAGCGTCCAGACTTAGAAACGGGGAGTTGGTATGGAGAGAAAAACGATTTGGAAACTGGCTGGCGCGGCGGTCGCGCTGGTCATCGTGACGGTTATCGCGGGCGCGTTCTCGGACGGCGGTTTGATGTACCACCTGAAAAACCGCGGGGCGCTCGGCCCGCTGACCCGTTCGGACATTCGCTATCAGAGCGTCGCGGCGCCGGAGCCTACCAGTCACGACGGCACGGTAAACGCGTCCGACTGGGCCGAAACGTATCCGTATATTGTGGCCTCTTGGGGCGATAACGCCAAAAACAGT
>JAFSOM010000279.1 GCA_017447005.1 Oscillibacter sp. | reverse complement strand
GAGAATTATTATCTGCTGGACTGCGTCAATGAGCATTTGGACTTTATCGCCACGCTCGCCGCCATACGGGACATGCGTCAGCGTTACCCCGCCGCCCGCGCCGTGCTCATCGAGGACAAGGCCAACGGAAGCGCGGTTCTGAACGTCCTGCAACGCGAAATGTTCTGTATCCCCGTCGACCCGCGAGGCGATAAGCGTTCCCGCGTCTACGGCGCCTCCCCCGCCATTGAGAGCGGCCACGCGCTCTTACCGCGTTCCGCGCCTTGGCTGGAAGAGTACCTTGACCAGTGGAGCGCGTTCCCGTCCGGACGGCACGACGATATGGTAGACAGTTCCACGCAGGCGCTACACTGGCTCTTTGAGCGTAGCGGCGACGTTCCGAAAGTCCCGGACGAACCGGAACCGGAGGAACGCGGCGACGATTCCCGCGAAACTTTAGCCGATAACGCTTTTTACGACGTGTACGGCTTTTGACGGCGGAACGGTTCGATTCACGGAAAGGAGCGAGTATGTACTTTTTCATGGGATTTTTCGGGGCCGTGGCCTGTCTTGTGATGTTCGGTGCGGGATTCATCACGGGGTGGAGCGCGTACCGCCTCACGCGCCGCCGCAAGACGTGTAAAGACCCCCGCCGCGACATCCCGCCGCAATCCGGCGCCCAAAGCGACATCCAAGCGGAACAGGACGCTTTCCGCAGACTGCAAAACTACAGCGTCGAGGACGCTTACGGACGTAAGTTGCAAGACGAAATCCCCGCCACGTAAGCGACGGGACGAATGCCCGCCCACGTAAGCGACGGAAGCATAACGGCGCGGAAGAACGCCGTAACAAGGAGGAATGCGCTATGAATCAACGCGCCCGGACGGAGGCTTGGAAACGCTATGAAGCCGGACGGGACTATAACTGCCGCCTCAATCCCAATCAATATAACCTTGTCGAGACCAACACCGAATTTTTCACCGGGAATCAATGGCTGAATCTGCCCGACACCCGCGCCATGCGAGCGTTGCCGAAACCTACCTTTAATATCCTCAAGCGCGTGGCGGGACTGTTTATCGCGTCGTTGACCGCCTCCGCCGTGCGGGTACGCGTGGAGCCGTTGCGCGGCGTCCCCGACAGCGACGGCGCCGCCGAAATCGCCGACGCGGAACTCTCCAACCTGCTGGAAAAGTTTCACTTTGAATATCGTATCCGCGACGCGCTCTTTGACGGCGCCCAAACCGGCGACTACTGCGCCCATTTCTGGTTTGACCCCGACGCGAAACCCTATCGCGGCAACGGCGCCTTCCGCGACTACCGCGGCGAAATCCGTATGGAACTTGTGGACGGTATCAACGTCATATTTGGCAATCCGGCGAGCCGCGACGTGGAGAAACAGCCGTATATTTTACTGGTAGGCCGTGACAGCGTGGAGAATCTGCGCCGCGAGGCGGAACGGCGCCGCAAGGCGCCGCCCGCGAAGGCGTCGGACACGCTGACTTATGCGGACGCCGCCGACATTCCCGTTATCCGCTCCGGCGACGCGTCCGTTATTCGCCCCAGCGACGCGTCCGCTATCCGCTCTACCGACGTTTCCGCTATCCGGCCCGACGACGAAACGCGGGATTTTCCCGGCGTCGGCGGTAAGATTGAGCTGTCCGGCGACGGCGACGGCAAAGCCTTATATGTCCTGATGTATGCCAAAGCGGAACGTCTGACGGAAGTCCCCGGCCCCGACGGAACGCCCGTCACGCGACGCGAAACCACGATTTACGTCACCAAGGCCACCCGCGACGCCGTGATTTACGAGAATATCGACACGGGCTTGTCCGTCTACCCTGTCGCGTGGGGCAACTGGGAGAAGCAACGCAACCAGTACCACGGACGCGCCCTTGTCACCGGACTGATTCCCAACCAGATTTTTATTAACACGCTGTTCGCAACCGCCATGCGCCATATCCAGCTAATGGCCTTCCCGCGCACGGTCTACAACGCCGACTTAATTTCCGCGTGGACGAACGAAGTCGGACAGGCAATCGGCATTCGCGGACTGCAACCCGGTCAGGATGTCATGTCCGTGGCGCGGACGCTCCCCGCCTCCGAAATGAGCGCGCAGATTTTTACGCTCATCGACAAGGCCATGAGCTATACGAAGGAATGCTTGGGCGTGGCGGACGTGCAACTCGGCAACGCCAAACCCGAAAATACGTCCGCGCTCATGCTGTTGCAGACGAACGCCGAAATTCCGTTGGAGAACATCCGCGCCGGCTTGCACGAGTGGATAGAGAACATCGGGCGCATTCTGTTGGAAATGATGGGCGCGTACTACGGCAAACGCCCCGTTGTCACCCGCGACGGCAATCTGACGGAATACGACTTCCGCACGTTCAAAGACTTGTGGCTCAACTTACGCGTGGATGTCGGCGCGGCGGCGACGTTCAGCGAAATCGCGCTGACGAATACGCTTGACCAACTCCGCCGCGACGGTCTCCTGAACGCTGTCCAGTATCTTGAACGCGTCCCGGAACGGTTATTCCCGCGTAAGGCGGAACTCCTCGACGAACTCCGCCGCAAGGAATCCGGCATGGAAACGCAAGCTCAATAAAACTTGCCCTCATCCGGCGCTGCGCGCCACCTTCCCCCGTAGACGGGGGAAGGCCAAACTTGACAGCGTAATCGTTATAAAACGCGCTAATTTTCAGCGAAAGCCTTCACTCCATGAAACATCCGCGTTTCGGCGCGATGTGTAAAGTAACAGGCCTTACCGAAAGAAAGGAGTTTTCCCATGAACGAACAGCCCAACAGCGTACCCGCAAGCCCCGCGCCCGACATTCCGCCCCTTACGCCCGATACCCCCGCGCCCGCGGCCCCGGTTGCCGCGCCCGTTGACCTTGTCAGCGCGAACCCCGCGCCCGCGGCCCCGGGAAACGTCAGTCCCGCGCCCGTCGCCGTAGAGCCGGACTACCGCGCCATGTATGAGAATCTCCGCCGCGAAAATGAGATTCTCCGTCAGAACGCCGAAACCGCCCAGCGTTCCCCCGTGCAGGGCGTCGCGGGAGGCGGCGTGACCGTCCCCAACGACGATTTCCTCCGCGGCTTTGATTCCGATACGTGGTAACGGCAACCCCTATTCCGATACTTGGCAACAGAAAGGAAGGAATCTTTTATGCCTACTTCTAACGTCAATCTGGCCTCGCGCTACTCCGCGAAAGTTGACGAACGTTTCGCGGTAGCCTCTCAGGCCTCCCTCGCGCTCAATCAGGATTACCGTTTCGCGGGCGTGCGTACCGTCAACGTGTACTCGATTCCCACGGTGCCGCTCAATAACTACTCCCGTTCCGGACAGTCCCGTTACGGCTCCCCCGCCGACCTCGAAAACAGTCTGCAAGAGTTGACCGTCACGCAAGACCGCGCTTTCTCGTTCATCATCGACCGCGCCGACCGTGACCAGTCGCAGATGACCATGGACGCCGGACGCGCCCTCTCCCGCGAAATCCGTGAAGTCGTCGTGCCCGAATACGACGCTTACGTGTTCCGTAAGATGGCCCTGACCGCTTGCGCCAAAGGCAATACCGCCGCCACCCCCGCGACCAAATCCAACGCTTACGAACTGTTCCTCAACGCGCAGGAGGCCCTCGGAGACAATAACGTACCCGATACCGGACGCGTATGCTTCTGCTCGTACCGCTTCGCAAATCTGCTCAAGCAAGACCCCGCGTTTATGCGCTACGGCGACGCCTCCCAACTCATGCTCGCTATGGGCGTCATGGGGGAAGTGGACGGAACGCGCATTGTGAAAGTTCCAGCGTCCCGACTGCCCACCGGCGCGGCGTTCATCCTCACGCACCCGCTCGCCGCCTGCGCCCCGAAACAGTTGGAGGACTACAAAATTCACGATAACCCGCCGGGAATCTCCGGCTGGCTCGTGGAAGGCCGCATTCTGTACGACTGCTTCATCCTCGGGGAAAAGGCCGGGGCCGTCTGGTACCACGGCACGGCGGTCACGGACAGCGCCGAAAGCGGTTCCGGCGGAAGTTCGGGCGGCGGTAGCGGTAGCGGCGAATCCGGCGGCTCCGGTAGCGGCGGCGATTCCGGCTCCGGCGAATCCGGCGGCTCCGGCGGCGATTCCGGCTCCGGCGGCTGATTTCCGCTGACCACACCTGACGTAAGGAACTGCGAAAAAGATAAATGCGCCTGAACAGATGAACCGCCTAAAGTCGCCCCCCCTTGGGGGGAGATGTCACGAAGTGACAGAGGGGGAAACACGCCCCCACCCGGCGCTACGCGCCACCCTCCCCCAAAGGGGGAGGGCTTTGGGCGGCGCAATCTTTCGGATAGTTTATTTTTGCGCAAGTCCTTAGCGCCTTCAAATCCGCGCTTGCGGTTTGAAAATATGTCGGAAAGGAACCTGAAAATGAAGAAATCTCTTGCGCTCCTGTTAGCTCTCTGTATGGCGCTGTCGCTCGCCGCCTGCGGCGGAGGAGGCGGAGGAACCGCCGCTCCCGTCAGCGACGAAAACGCGCAAAGCGTGGCGGCCGCCCCGGGGGCTATGGCGGTATGTCTGGCGTCGGAGCCGGATACCATTGAC
This sequence comes from Oscillibacter sp., assembly GCA_017447005.1. Lineage (GTDB taxonomy): Bacteria > Bacillota > Clostridia > Oscillospirales > Oscillospiraceae > Oscillibacter. The sequence goes on along the minus strand of JAFSOM010000279.1, from coordinate 142 downwards.
CCCGCGCTCAACTCCTCCGTGGACGGCGCCACGCTTATCATCCATCTGTTTTCCGGCCTCGCCAAGTGGGCGCAGACCGACGACGGCTCTTTGACCATCGCCCCCGACGCCGCCGAGGAACTCACGGAAGGCGTCACGAACG
>JAFSOM010000278.1 GCA_017447005.1 Oscillibacter sp. | reverse complement strand
TGACTATTTCTACGGCGATGAGGTAAAGGTTGGCAGTTTCTGCCGCCTGCCCCGCATTTTCGTCACGGACGAGTTCTACCGCACAATTCCGTTGGAAATCAAAGTTCTTTACAGCGTTATGCTCGACCGGGTGTCGATTTCCATGCGCAACAACTGGCGCGAGGACGGGCGCGTGTTCATCTACTTCACGCTCAACGACGCCATGCGGCTTGTCCATGTGGGCAAGCGCAAGGCAATCCGTCTGTTTGAACGGATGGAGCTGCTTGGACTGATTCGCCGCCGCAAGCAGGGGCGCGGCAAGCCTGACCGCATCTTTGTCCGCGAGTTCGCGGAAGTCGGATATGCGGAGGAAACGCCCGCTGAGGACGCGGCGGACTGCGCCGTAATGGAAGAGGAGTCTATTGACGTTCCTATGAAGACTGAGGACATCACCGAAACGCCCGTCGAAATCACGGAAACGAACGGGACGCCCGCGCAAATTGATGCGCCGGATACCTGCGGCGACGACACGAGCGAAACTCCCGCCCCGGTCGAAGGCGTCATATCCGGGCTTCTCCGCGAGTGTGCGGTCGGCGTCCGGCGTCTGGGCGACCTGCTCCTCGGCGGCGGCGCGTCCGACCCCCAGACTTCCCGAAACCAAACCTCCAGACTTCCCCTTTCCGGGAGTCTTGACTTCCCGAACCGGAACCCGAATTATATTAAAGAGAAATATATCAAATGTGCGGACTATAATCAATCTATCTATCAGGAAGGCGCAGCTTTATACGAAGAGGGGGATTCCGAACAGGCGAAAGCGGCCAGGAAAGAGAAACATCTGGAAAACCTGCGCGGACTAATCCAGGACGATGTGGACTACGCGGGATTGATGCGCGACTACCCAAAACGCCGCGAGGAGATTGCAGGCTATGTGGAGATAATGGCGCAGTGTTGCTGCTCCGACCGCCGCGAAATCCGGATTGACCAACAGGACTTTCCGCAAGCCTGCGTCCGCTCCGTCTTTGAGAAATTGGAGCGGCGGCACATGGAATACGTCCTGAAGCGCTTGGCGCACATCCCGCCGAATATTCGCAACGTCCGCGCCTATGCCCTTTCCACATTGTACAACTCCTATGCGATTCTGCAACGCGACCCGATTTCGGAGAAACGCCGCAAAAAAGCGCGGAAGCGTTACAAAAACTGGCATGACGCGCGCGAATGACGCCCGAAAAGGATGAGGAACGATGTCGTACTATGAGCAATACGCGGAACTTATAGAGCGAACCGCGCGCCGTATCACGAACAGCCTCGCCGACTGGACGGCCTTCCTTGCGTTCGCGGGGCGTCTGTACAAGTATCCGTTTGACCAGCAACTGATGATATACGCCCAGCGCCCGAACGCCGTCGCCTGCGCTCCTGAAACCTTATGGACAAAACGGATGAAACGGCGCATTCGGGAGGGTTGTTTGAGCGTTCCGGTGGTTGACAATACGGGGACGACGCCCGTACTGCGCTACGTGTTCGACTTGTCCGACACGGAAGCGGACGTCGGCTCACGGGTTCCGTGGCTTTGGAAATACCGCGAGGAATATTATGGCGCGGTGTCTGAGGCGTTGGAAAAGCGGTTCGGCCCCGTTATCGGCGACGATATGGAGACGAAACTGGAGGAAATCTCAAAGCGTCTCGCGCTAGAATGCTGGAACGACCGCCGGGAGGACATTCTGGACGCCGTTTCCGGTAGTTTTCTGGAGGAGTTTGACGCGCTCAACGTGGAAATCTCTTTCCGGAACGCCGCGTCCGTCAGCATGGCCTACTCCATGATGTCGCGCTGTGGTCTGGAGCCGGAAAAATACTTCCGGCATGACGATTTCCTGAGCGTGTTCAACTTCAACACGCCCGCGGTTATGTCCCCGCTGGGAAACGCGGTCAACGAATCCGCGGAACAGGCGCTGCGGGAAATCGAGAAAGCCGTTAAGAGTTATGAACGCGCCCGCGCACTGTCAGGAGGTCATCGTTTCTGACATATTTCCCATGCGGGCGTCCCGCTTGGAGTTTGCGCATGAAAGCGCCTGAGCGTAAAATTTCACGGGCGGTTCCCGTGAAAAGGGCTGCCCGTGAAACTGGAGTTTACACGTTTGCATGCCTCGGCTTAATCAGTTCACCAACCATAGCGCCGCCGATGATACACGCTGCGCCGATGAGCTGGATGATTGTCATCCTTTCGTTCAGTAGAATCGCCGCAAAAACTACTGCAGAAAGGGGTTCAAGATAACCGCAGATGGCAACTGTCTGAACGGGAAGCTGCGAGAGTGGTGAGAAATATAGATAGCACCCAATCCCTGTATTCACAATACCAAGAATCAGTATCCATAGCCATGCACCATCTGGGATATGAATGACGAATGCCTGCTTGAATCCTACGAAGACCGCCACAACGAGAAAGCTGACTGTCAACTGAATTACGGCGTTTTCCATACCTGTTATTTCACGGGATTGTTTGTTCAGAGTCACCATGAAAAAGTACATAACTGCTGACATAGCACCGCAAAACAGTCCCCAACCATTTAATCCGTCGGAAGCCTGACCATTAACGAGGATAATTCCAGCCAAGACGATCAGAAAGCCAGCGACTTTCGGTATTGTCAGTTTTTCTTTGAAAATCAGGGGTGACAATACCATAACGATGACAGAACCGCAGTAATAGAGCAGTGAGGCGAGGCTGACGCCAATCTGCTGGTATGCTTCATACAGGAACATCCAACTTGCGCCCATCGCAATGCCCGACAAAATGATAAACAGAGAATCTCTCCTGTGTTCCCGCAGATGAAACCGACCCTTTCCCAGAATAAACAGGATGATCAGAAGTATGCTGCCGATCATCGTTCTCAAAAACACTATCTCATAACTACCCATCGCAATCTGACTGGCCACAATGCCGTTGAGGCCAAAGAGTAGCAATGCAGATAAGTATTTGAGCAAAGCCTTCTTGCCCAAATCTCTCACCCTCACAAATCCCGATTTAACGCTTCGCATTATAATGCAAAGCGCTCCATATTGCAAGCGAAAATTTTCAAATTCACAAAAAGGAGTTGATACTTTATGGACATTGTCATAGCCGAAAAGCCTGCCATCGGAAGAATCTTTGCCTCCGTATTGGGCGCGTCCGAAAAGAAGAACGGGTATCTGGAAGGCAACGGTTGGATTGTCTCATGGTGCCTGGGCCATCTCGCGGACTTTATCGACGCGGAGGGCTACGACCCTAAATACGCCAAATGGCGCAGGGAGGATTTGCCCATTCTCCCGGAGGAATGGAAGTACGTCGTCTTGAAGAACCGGGGCGCTCAGTTCGCGGTTCTGCGGAAACTTCTGCTCCGGGACGACGTGGATGAAGTGGTCAACGCCTGCGACTGCGCATGGGAAGGGGAACGGATTTTCCGCACAGCGTATCGTCTGGCGGACTGTCGCAAGCCCGTCAGGCGCCTGTGGATTTCCAGCATGGAGGAGAACGCCATCCGGGAGGGTTTTCGGAATTTGAAGCCCGGCGCGGATTACGACGGTCTTTATGAAGCGGCGCTGTGCCGCGCCAAAGCGGACTGGCTGGTGGGAATCAACGCCACCCGCCTGTTTTCCGTCCTGTACGGACGGACGCTCAATGTCGGGCGAGTGGCCTCTCCCACGCTGGCTCTCGTCGTGCGGAGGGAAGCGGAAATCGCGGCCTTTCAGTCGGTTCCATTCTACCATGTGGAGCTGTCCTGCGGCGAGCTGACTCTCGAAGGGGAGAAAATCGACGCTAAAGAGGACGCGGCGTCGCTTGCCGCCGCCTGTCGCGGCGGGGAGGCGGTCGTCCGTTCCGTTGAGCGGAAGGAGAAAGCGGAAAAGCCCCCTGCGCTGTTCGACCTGACCGCCCTGCAACGGGAGGCCAACCGTCTGTTCGGCTATACCGCCCAACAGACGTTGAATTGCGCGCAGTCACTCTACGAAAAGCAAATCTGCACGTATCCCCGGACGGACAGCCGCTTTCTCACGGACGATATGGAAAGCGGCGTCCCCGCCCTTGCGACCGCCGCCGCCATGCTTTGCGAAGCGGAGCCGCCCGTCGAAATCCTGTCGAAGCAGGTCTGCGACAGCCGGAAAGTCAGCGACCATCACGCCATTCTTCCGACAAAAAACGCGGCGGGCAAAAACCTGTCCTCTCTGACGCCGGAAGAGCGGCGCGTCCTGCTACTGGTTTGCCGGAGACTGCTTCAGGCGGTCAGCGGTCCTTACCGCTACGCGGAAACGGTCGTAGAGGCGGAATGCTCCGGTCACAGATTCAGCGCAAAAGGCAGGGAGACGCTGGACAAGGGCTGGAAAATCTACGCGGAGGATGTCGGGGAGACGCTTCTGCCGGAAGGTCTGGCGGAGGGACAGCGAATGCCCGTAGACATGGTGAAAGTGAAAGAAGGGCAAACGTCGCCGCCGAAACATTACACGGAGGGAACCCTTCTCGCCGCTATGGAGGCAGCCGGGGCGAAGGATATGCCGGAGGACGCCGACCGGAAAGGCCTCGGCACTCCCGCCACACGCGCTGGGATTCTGGAAAAGTTGGTTTCGTCTGGCTTTATTGAGCGTCGAAAGTCCCAGAAGATAACCCACCTTATTCCCACGCCTGTCGGAAGCGCGCTGGTCGCCGTCCTGCCGGAAACGCTTCAGTCTCCCATGCTGACCGCCGAATGGGAACGCCGCCTCAAAGAAGTTGAGCGCGGGGAGCTTGCCCCGGACAGCTTCACGGACGGTATCGCCGCTCTTGTGCGGGAGCTTACGGAGACGTATCAAACCGTCCCCGGCGCGGAGACGCTTTTCCCGTCCGAAAAGAAAAGCGTCGGCAAATGTCCCCGCTGCGGAGCGGATGTGAACGAAAGCAAACGGGGCTTTTTCTGCGAAAACCGCGCCTGTCGGTTCGCCCTCTGGAAAGAAAACCGCTTCTTTACCGCGAAGAGAAAAGCTCTTACGAAATCTGTCGCCGCCGCTCTGCTGAAGAACGGCAGGGTCAAACTCGCAAACTGCTATTCCGAAAAGACCGGCAAGACCTATGACGCCACGGTGTTTTTGGAGGATGACGGGACAAAGACGAATTTCCGGCTGGAGTTTGAGAACAGGCGCGCGCATACGGGAGGGACGACATCGACATGAAAATCAGAATTACGAAAGAGCTTCCCAAGGCTCTGAGCGTCAGGCCGACAGTAGGCGAAATCTACGAGGCGGAATACAAAATGACGCCGCCTCCCGCTCCGCGCATGGCGTACTTTATCCGTGTCGGAGCGAACCGCGTGATGGTTTGCGTCTTCCCTAAAGAATGCGAGGTCGTCGATTCATGACTTCCATAAAAAATCGGGGGTTGTTCGATATGACGTGGAGAAAATTGTCCCGGATTGCAAAACTGTGGGCACAGCATAGTCACGCTCCGCGCTTTTATTTTATCTCGTTTGTCGCTTTGGGCGCTACGTCAAAATCTACAAGCCAAGAAAGAGTTGGAGGGCGCGGAGAACTTTGACGAACTGGAGGACACAGAGGAGCCGACCGTCAACGAGGACGGGGAGGAACAGGAATGGCCCGCCAACGCCGATGAGGGGGCGTTTGACGGGCCGGACTATTCGGACTGCGATAATTGCCGGGACGAATACGGCGACGGGCGGAATCCCCGGAGGGGCGACACGCGAGGCTTTCGCGCATTTGAGACTGCTATAGCCGGAATTTTGCGGGGCGTTGCGGTCAGGAAACAGGGATTCCGTTCACTGTCACCACAGCATTGGGACTGATTTGCTTCGCTTCATATTTCAGGCCGTCGTCGTCGGTTATAATTTCCACTGTTCCGCCGTCAATTTTCAACAATTCCCCGGCCTTTATCCCGTTATTTTCGGTTTCGACGAGTACGGTTCCGCCTGTAATGGTCACGGAGGTTTCGGCGGCAATTCCTTCGTCATCCGCTTTGACGGAAATATTGCCTCCATTGATTTCCACGTATCCCATGGCGACGTGCGTGTCGTTAGTAGCCTTAATGCCGTCGTCACCCGCCATAACGGACAGCGTTCCGCCATTCATTATGAAGTAGTCTTTTCCGACAACGCCGTCGTCCGACGCGCTGACTTGAATGGTTCCGCCTTGAATCAAGAGCGTATCTTTGCTGTCAATGCCGTCGCCGTATGGCGCGTTGATTTCCAGAGCGCCGTCTCCGCTGATAACAAGGTCGGACTTTGAAAACAACGCGGCGTCGGGCGGGTCAGCGGCATCTTCCGAACGCTGGGACGAACCGCCTGTCAAACTGTTGGAACTTCCGTCCGCCAACTGAATCACAACGCTGTCCGCGTCCTTTATCTGGAGCGGGGAAACTGTGGAGGAGCGAATTTCCGCGTTGTTCAAAATCAGCGTGACATCGCCTTTTGTATTTACGACGAGAACTCCGTCATCCAAATTTCCGCTGATTTCGTAACTTCCGGCGGAGGTTATCGTAGCGGCGTTTCCGTCAACGGTTACTGCCCCCGTAGCGGAAATATTGCCGCCATCGAATGAGACAGCGCCCCCTCCATCGTTCTGGACGCTCCCTGCATTGGCGGGAGTTTGCGGCGTTGTCGCTCCGGCATCAGATGGGGAAAGCGTCTCCGGCGCAGGAGATGAACAGGCGGATAAACTGAGGCAGAGCGCCGACAGAACAATCAGGAACTTCTTCATAACGTCCTCCTCTTCATGTCGTTATTCTCCAAAAATTAAAGAGCGGAGAATTTGATTTCATCAAATCGGAAATACACGAAATGACGTGTCAACGCAGGGTAGACGCTCTTTATCTATCAACAACATACCATAGAACGCATTCATTTGCAAGCGGAATTTTTACAAGGGAGATTCAGCGTTTACTTGCCGATACAATATATTTGTCAAGAATATTCTTTGTGCAATCCTACAGTTTTTGCTCGTTTATAGTTCATGCAGTTTGTAAATCCCGCAAAACTTCACGTAAACAGTACGATTCCCCTCAAGACGTCTAAAAATCATAAGCTGACCAAAGAAGAAAAGAAACTCAACCGTGAGATTTCCAAACGCCGGATGGAAATTGAACATATCAACCGCTATATCAAATGTTTCGCTACGGAAACAAGCGGGAGAAATTCGCTTTTTGCTCCTCTTTAGATTTGCGTAATTTACAACTTTCAGCGCGCCTCTTAAGGGCTTTCGGAACAGGTTTAATGATTGCGTTTCCTCAATGTCTCCTTGCGTTCTTTTGTGACGCAAGGAGACAAAATTTTAACATTTGTTATGAAAGTACAAAACAGCGCGGAAATTGGATTTTCATAGCAGAATATTAAAAAAACCTTGCATTCAGAAAAAATATATGCTAATATGAAATTCATGTCAGGTTTTAGCCGTTCAGGGTTAATTTTCCAGGAAAGGACGTGGCGCGTATGAGAGTTCTCTTGGCTGACCCGGACAGGGATATGCTTTTCGCTTATCGCCGTTTGATGGAGCTTGCCGGACACGCGGCGAAAACCGCGTTCGACGGCGTGCGGGTTCTTGACATTCTGGAAACCGCCTCTTTTGATTTGGCGGTCGTGAGCGAACGCCTTCCCCGGATTGCCCATGAGCGCGTCATGCGCAGTCTGATAGGGAAGGGCGTCCCTGCGGTCGTTCTGCTGGACGCGCCTGTCAGCGTAAAGCGGCTTTGCCGAAAAGAGCTTGCGAACGCGTATCTTTCCCACCCGTTTTCCCCCGCCGAATTGTTTGCGCTGGCGGCGGACGCGCTGGACAAGGCGAACGCCGGAAAGGAAGCGGTTTGCATGGGATTGCGCGTTGATGTGCGCGGATTCCGCTTTTCCGGCACGGACATACGCCTGACCGCCGGGGAAATGGACGCGCTTATGCAACTTGCCGGACAGGGAACGCCGCTTCCGTTCGAGAAACGCGTGTACGCCCATTCGCTGAATCGAAAGCTGGAAAAGCTGGACAGTCCGCGAATGCGCGTGGAATATCTGGAAAACCAAGGATACAGGCTGGTGAATTTGGAATGAACAGCATAGAAAAGGCAAGAAAACGCTTTGTCCTGTTCGCGGCGCTTTCCGTTTTCGCGTTGCTGGCGGCGCTTCTGTGCGTGATTAACGGCGTCAACTTCACGATGGCCGCCGCCGACGCGGATGAAATCACCCTGACGCTGGCGAACCGCAAGGGCGCGTTTGAGAGGACGCCGCCGCCGGACGCGGGGCGAACGCCAAGCGTCACGGACGAAACGCCGCCGCCCGATACGGAAACGGCGAAAGCGCCCTTTATCGGGCCGCAACTCCCGGACAGCGCGGAAGAAGCCGCCGTGGCGAACGCCGCGCCCGCAGACAAGGCGGAAGAAGCCGCTTCGCCGGACGGCGGCGCGACTCAAAGCCAACCCTCGGAGAACCCGCAAAACAATACGACTCCGCCTGAGCGTAAAGGAAAAGAGCCGCGCAAGCGCGGCCCAAGAATCGGCCCCATGGGGCCCAATTCCCCAGAAACGGTTTCGTCCGTCCGCTACTTTACTTACGCCTTTGACGAAAGTGGAAACAGTGAGAAAATCGCCTTTGAGCTTTCGGCGGTGGATGAGGAGGAGGCCGCAAGCTGGGCGGACAGTCTGCGCCGAAACCCACAAATCGGCTGGACGCGGACAACCTACCGTTACCGCGTCTACCACTCCGGCGGCTGGGATTTTGTGACGGTCATTGACCAGGGGCGCGAACTGTTGCCCTCGTTCCGTATTCTGATTATCTCTATCATTGGCGGGCTTTTGGGCGTGGCGGCAAGCTATCTGTTCTTGTTGTCCGTCAGCGAACGCCTGTTCAAGCCATTGGAGGACGCCGACCGGAAGCAAAAGCGCTTTATCGCCGATGTCGAACGGGATTTCAAAGTCCCGCTGACCGTCGTTGACGCCGACGCGGAAGCGTTGGAGAAGGCGAACGGCGAAACGGAGGAAACGCGCTCCATTCACCGCCAAGCGCGGCGTATGGCGGCGCTGGTGAAAGACCTCTCCGCGCTGGCAATCTTTGACGACGCGGAGTTTGAGGCGTCGGAATTGGATTTGTCCGGGTTCGCAAGGGCGGCGGCGGACGGCTGGCGCGTGAAATTCGCCGACAAGGGAATCGCGCTGACGACGCAAATCGCGGACGGCGTGACGGTTCGGGGCGACGGCGCGTCCATGGCGGCGCTGTTGGAAGAAATTCTGGAAAATGCCCTAAAATTCGGGAAAGATTACGCGGAATTGTCCGTCAGCGCGGACAACGGACGCGTGGAAATTCTCATGAAAAACGGCGCGGATTTGCCGTCCAGGAGCGTGGAGCAGGTTTTTGACCGCTTCACGAGGCTGGAAAACGCGAAAGACGCGCCGGGCGTCGGGCTGGGGCTGTCCCGCGTCAAGGAAATCGTGCGGGCGCATAACGGACGCGTCGGCGCGAAAGCGGCGGACGGCGCGTTTGCCCTGCGGGTCAGCCTGTAAGTAAGGAGGCGGTTTTGTGTCGGACGGCCCCATTGTCGTCATGAAGCGCTATGAGCTGAAATACATCCTCACCCGACAGCAAACGGAATTTTTCAAGGAAGCCTTGCAAGGGCATATGGCTCTCGACCAGTACGGGCGCACTTCCATCGCGTCCCTGTATTACGACACGCCGGATTATCGTTTGATTCGCACGTCGGTGGAAAAGCCGCCGTTCAAGGAAAAAATCCGTCTCCGCTCCTACGGCCTCGCTACGAAAGATTCCCCCGTGTTTCTGGAACTCAAGCGCAAAGCCTACGGAATCGTATACAAGCGGCGCGTACAAAGCACGATTCCGCTGGTTGAGAAGTTTTTCGCCGGGAGCGGCGACGTTTGCGCCCCCGGTCAGATTAACCGGGAAATCACCTATTTCCGCGACTATTATTCCGTGCTGGTTCCCGCCTGCCTGATTATCTATGACAGGGAAGCGTATTTTGAATCCGGCGGAGACTTGCGCGTTACGTTGGATTTTAACCCCCGTTACCGTTCGGAACGGCTGGACTTGACCGTTTCCATGGACGGCGTTTCCTTACTCCCGGAAGGAAGCGCGATTCTGGAAATCAAGGTGCAACAGGCGGAACCGTTATGGCTGACTTCCATTCTTGACCGGGGGAAAATCCGCAAAACCAGCTTTTCCAAGTATGGGGAAGCCTACCGCCAGCAGTTGGCGCGTGTGAGATGAAAGGATTGATTCTATGTTTGATTCCGTGTACGCCTACGCCGTGACGCCCGGACAGTATTTCGGCATGGCCTTAGCCGCGCTTCCGTCCGGCGTCCTGTTCGCGTGGCTGATGTCGTTCCGTATTCGCTCCACGCGCCGCTTTTTCATCGTCAGCGCAATGATTCCCTTTATTGTCGCTACCGTCATTACGTTTGTCAGTGGCAATATCGGCGCGGGCGTGGCGTTCGGCGGCGCGTTCGCCCTGACGCGCTTTCGTTCCGCGCAGGGCAGCGCCGACGAAATCGCTTCCGTACTTATCGCTATGGGGGCAGGCGTCCCGTTCGGCATGGGCTATCTCGCTTACGGCGTCCTGTTTCTTGTCGCTATGCCGTTAATGTTTGTCGGCCTGTCGTCCCTGAAGATTTTTGACCACCCCGGCATGAACGAAGAACTGCTGTTGCGCGTTACCATCCCGGAATCGCTCGACTATACGGGCGTCTTTGACGATATTTTTTCTCACTACCTCAAAAGCGTGGAAAATGCGGGCGTCAAGACAACAGGCATGGGTTCCATGTTCCGCCTGTCCTACAAAATCAAGATGAAAGACCGCAAAGAGGAAAAGGCGTTCATTGACGAACTGCGTACAAAAAATGGTAATCTGGAAATCGCTGTGCTTCCCTATGTGGAAGTCCAGAACCATTTGTAAGCGCGTAGCAATGCTGAATCGGCGCGGAAAACGCGTCGACTCGGCTTGTGATATTATGGCTATGGAAAGGATGAAAAAGCCTATGAGAGCAAGGAAGCGAATCAGAGCCGCCCTGTCGCTGGCAACGGCGCTGGCTTTGACGCTTTCGATGGTGTCTCCCGTTCTGGCGGTAACATACTCCGCCGCGACGACCATCAGCGAAAGCGTAACGACATCAGGGCAGACGTATTCCAGCGAGACGGCGTTGCAAAACGCGATTCTTGTCACGGCGGGAACGTCTACGCTGACCAATCCTACTGTCACGAAAAGCGGCAGTCCCAGCGGAAGTTCCGACGATTACGATTTCTACGGGACGAACGCGGCGATTGTGGCGACGGGCGGGACGCTGAACATTTCAGGCGGTACGGTAACGACCAGCGGAGCCTATGCCAACGCCGTATACGCCCATGATGAAGGCGTCATTAACGTGACGGGTACGGAGATTACAACGTCCGCGCACAACTCCGGCGGCGTCATGGTCACGGGCGGCGGTACGCTGAACGCAACGAATGTGACCGTGACGACCTCCGAAGGCTCCTCCGCCGCTATCCGAAGCGATAAGGGCGGCGGTACGCTGAAAGTCGAAGACGGCTCTTTCACCACTTCCGGGCAAGGCTCCCCCGCGATTTACTCCACGGCGGACATCACGGTAAACAACGCCACGCTCACTTCCACGCATTCGGAAGGTATTGTTGTGGAAGGCGGCAATTCCGTTTCTCTGGACGGCGTGACCCTCACGGATACCAACGACACGCTCAACGGACAATCCACCACTTACAAGAACATTTTCCTGTATCAGTCCATGTCCGGCGACGCGTCAAGCGGCTCCTCCACGTTTTCGGCGACGGACAGCGCCATCACTACCAACGTCGGCGATACCTTCTACGCAACGAACATCACCACAACCATCACGCTGAAAAACAACACGATAACGAACAAGAATTCCGATTCCAGCAAAGGCGGCTACTTCCTCCGGGCGCAGGCGGATTCTTGGGGGACAAGCGGCTCCAATGGCGGCGATGTCACTTTGAACCTGTCCAACCAGACGGCGGCAGGCGACATTTACATTGACGGCGTTTCCACGCTGAAAATGAATCTGTCTGACAGTTCGTCTTACGCCGGAACCATCAACGGCGGCAATACCGCCAGCAGTATCGCATTGACGCTTGACGCGGGTTCTACGTTGTCCCTGACCGGAAACAGCTATGTAACCTCCCTGAAGAACAGCGACAGCGACAACAGCAATATTACGCTGAACGGCTACAGCCTCTATGTCAACGGCACGGCGATTACGGTCAGCGACAGCGGAGCCAATACGGAAACGCTGACGTTTACGGACAGTTCTAACTATGATATTCCCGCTTCTACGGTCGGAACGGCGATTACGGAGATTGACGTATCCGGCGGCGTGTCCGGTGGAACAAGCCCCTACACGTTTACCGCCACAAATCTTCCCGCCGGCGTGAGCATGACCACGGCGGGCGTCATCAGCGGTACGCCCACCGCGGCGGCGGACGCTTCCACCGCGACAATCATCGTGACGGACAGCGCGTCCGCGACCGCGAGCATTCAAATCAGTGTGGGCGCGGTGACGGCTAGCGATACAGGCGACGATTCCAGCGGCACAGACAGCTATAATCTCTCCGAAAACCCCACGATTACGATTGACAGCGACGGCAGTTACACGATTACCGGAAGCGCTACGGACGGCTGTATTACCGTGGACAGTGGCAAAACCGTCACGCTGACACTCAGCGACGTTACGCTCACTTCTACGACTGAAGGATACGCGCCCGTTATCTGCAAGGCAAACAGCGTTGTCACGCTGGTGATTGACGGAACGGTCACGCTGACCGATAACGAGGACGCGAACGCTTCCAACCCGGAAGGCGCGGCGATTAAAGTCAAAAGCGGCGCTTCCCTGAAAATTCAGGGCGACGGAACCTTGAATGTTTACGGAAAGTGCAAAAACGGCGTCAAGGGCGGGGCAACTTCTACCATAACAGTCACGGACAGCGTGAAACTCAACATTCTTGAGGCGGCGAACAATGGACTTGCCGCTGATGGTTCTGTGATTATCAAAGGCGGTACGCTGGACATCACCGCCACGAATGACGGTATCAAAGCCTCTCCAGACGATGGGGACACGGCTTCCGCCGGAACGATTACGATTTATGACGGTGACATTACGATTGACGCGCAGTCGGACGGAATCAACGCGGCGGGCGATATTACCATTTACGGCGGCGATTTCACCATTAACGCGCAGTCGGATGGAATCCAAACCGACAGCAACCTGACGATTTCGGACGGTACGTTTAACATTAAGACGCTCAACGGATACGACAGCGGTTCGGCGTTTGTTTCCGACACGATGAGTTGCAAGGGCTTGAAAGCGTCGTCCGGTTCTGGCGAGGACACGACAGCCGACAGCACGGCGACGAATACTATCACGATTACGGGCGGCACATTCACACTCAACACGGCGGATGACGCGATTCACTCCGACGCTTATATTGAAATCACGGGCGGCAAGTTCACGATTCAAACCGGAGACGATGGCGCACACGCCGACACGTCTTTGATTTTAGGCACAAGCGGCGGAGCGGTTGCCCGTGACCCCGATATGACCATTAACAACAGTTACGAGGGACTGGAAGCGGGTACCGTTTACGTTTATTCCGGACGCTATTATGTCCGCGCCTCTGACGACGGAATCAACGCGGCGGGCGGTTCCAGCGACGGAACGGACCCCGGCGCCGGAGGCGGCAACAATTTCAATCCGGGCGGCGGCGGTCCGGGCGGGCGTCTTATGAGCATAGGCGGCTTTGACGGGGCGCGTTTGCTTGCAACAAGCGATTACTCCCTGAATATCATGGGCGGTAACGTCTATGTCAACGCCGACGGCGACGGTCTCGACTCCAACGGCGCGTTGACGCTGACAGGAGGGAACATTGAAGTATGGGGACAGTCCAGCGGAGACAATGAGCCGATGGACTATGACGGAACGCTGACGGTTAAGGGCGCGACGATATTCGCGGCGGGTTGCGCCGGAATGGGCGCGGCTTCCCCCTCGAACGGCAGTCAGAGCTACGTTTCTTACGGCGGGACAAGCGGCGGATTTGGCGGCGGTCCAGGCGGCGGAAATTCCAGCGGAAATTCCGCCAGCATTTCCAGTGGCGCTCTGATTTCCGTGACAAACGGCTCCTCGACCATATATCAGGCTAACGCGCCGAAAGCCGTCAGTTACGTTTTTTTCTCCTCACCCGACACAACGTCCAGTTACAGCATTTCGTCGGGAAGCGGTTCCGTATCCTGTCACTATGGTAACGACTGGACGCACTCATGGAACAGCGGCGTTGTGACAACCGCCGCGACGGAAAGCGCGTCCGGCCTCCGAACCTATGCCTGTTCCGTATGCGGCGCGACGGAAACGGAAACCATTCCGCAACTCGTTTCCATCCCGGAGGATGAGGATGACAGCGGCGATGACGAAGAGGATACCGGATATGCGATTACGTTCGTAACGGACGATAATTGCTCCGTCAACGTCTACTATACGCAGAAGTATGAGGACGGGGACACCACGCCCGACGCAACCGACGTTACGTCTACAGTCTCCTATAACGCTGACACTGGAAAGCCCGACAGTTCCGGTGACGGACAGATTAACTTTACCGTGGTTCTTTCGGACGGCTATACCGTTACAAAAGAGAATATCGCCATTGATGGGACGTACAATAAACTGAAAGAACCGAGCGATACCGGACTGGAAAACACGTGGAGAATCACAAAGATTCAAAGCGCATTGACCGTCACAATTACCCCGGAAAGTTCCGGGACAGATACAACCACGGTAACGGGAATCACGGTCAAGACCGCGCCTACAAAGACCTCTTATATGGTCGGCGATACCTTTGACCCGACAGGGCTTGTCCTTACCGCCACGTACAGTGACGCTTCCGCCGCTGACGTAACCTACGGCACGGATTCTGGAATCACATTCTCCGGTTTTGACAGTTCGACTGCGGGAACGAAAACCATTACGGCGACTTATGAGGAGCAAACCGCGACATTCACGGTAACGGTCGTTGAAACGCAAAGCGAAATAATCTCTATTTCCGCGCCTGTCGCCAACACAGGACTGAAGTACACTGGAAATGAACAGACAGGCGTCCCTTCTGGAACGGGTTACACGCTGGGCGGAACCTACGCCGCGACGAATGTGGGCGACTATACCGCTACCGCGACATTGAACGACGGATACGCATGGACGGACGGAACCAGCGAGGTCAAAGAAATTTCTTGGAGCATTGCCCGCGCCGATGGCCCCTCTGCGCCGACCGGACTTTCCGGCGTGGCTCCCACAACCGAAAATGGCTCTAACGGTCAGATTACCGGAACGTCAACGGATATGGAGTACAGCGCTTCCGTCGCGTTTTCCGGCGCTTCCGACTGTTCCGCCAACACGACAACCGGACTGTCAGCCGGAACGTATTATGTAAGATATAAGCAAACCGCCACAACGGAAGCGGGCGCGGCTGTCGCCGTGACTGTTCCGGCTTATAGTTCCTCCGGCGGGTCTGGCAATAGCGGTTCCGGCGATTCTTCCGCTTCCGGCGGCTGTTATGTGGCGACTTCCGTCTATGGCTCCTATGACTGCCCGGAAGTCTGGACGCTCCGCCGTTTCCGGGATAACGTCCTTGCGGAAACTTGGTACGGACGCCTCTTTATCCGCGCTTACTACGCGGTCAGCCCCACGGCGGTAAAGCTGTTCGGCGACTCCGCGTGGTTCCAAAACTTCTGGCGCGGACAACTGGACAATCTGGTATCCAATCTGCAAGCGGACGGTTTTGAATCCACGCCTTACGAAGACCAGTCATGGTAAAATGATACGGCGAAACGCGGACAGAGTTCGGCTCTGTCCGCGTTTCGCATTATGATTCCGCACGTTTTACGGCCTCCGTCATGTAATTCATGCAGGTTGTGATATACAGAAACGCGGCCTGCGCATACGCCGTTTCTATGTGCGGGCAACCTGTTTCGATTTTCGGAATGCGGATGCTAATATCCGCGTTCGGACAGTCGCTTTCCGGGGACACCGAAATGACCCGGCATCCGCGTTTCCGAAGCAAAGACATTTCTTCTCGAAATCCGCAATCCGAATACGCTATGAACAGGGCCACATCCCCTTCTAAAGACTTCTTATCCCGGTACGGCTTCTCATGGGATAAGCCCGGAACTGCGGAAGCGATTCCAAACTTGGACATGGTATGGCAGAAAGCGAGCGCGGAGAAACTATCCGAGCCGTAAACGTAAAGCCGACGCGCTTGTGACATCCAAACGGAGGCGCGGAGAAAAGATTCCGGCGACACGCGCTTCAAACAACTGTCAACGGCTTTCGCCATAGTCTCGGAAAACATCTCCGCCACGGCTTCCGCGTCGGCAACGCGCAAAGTGAAATTATATCCGTTTGTACGCTTTCCTTTGCCCTCCTGTTTGGAAAGACGCGCCGCAAGCGCGATTTGAAACTCCCGGTATCCGGAGAATCCCATTTTCCGGCACATACGAATCACGGAAGTGGCGGAGCAGAATGTTTCTCTCGCTAAAGCGTTCGCCGATATGCCGCTGACTTGGCGGCAATGCTCTAAAACATAATCGGCAATTTTGATTTCCGTGCCGCTAAAATCGGCTTTGGCTTGTAATATTTCAAGAATATCCATTTTCGCCCTCCTTCCGCCAATAGATAATTCGGAAGAAAGCGCGTTTTTTTCGGGGTCACAGATATTCAAGGCAGTGAAAATCCGGGAAGTCTATTGCCGCGTTAAAACGCTTTTTTACTTTCGCGTCGCTTGTCGGTATTTGAACGGCGTCATGCCCGTGCGCAGCCTGAACATTTTCCCAAAGTGGCTTTGGCTGCAAAAGCCGACGCGGGCGGCGATGATTCCAATGTCGGCGTCAGAATATGTCAACAGATTCTTCGCAACCTCAATCCGCTGGCGAATTACATATTCCTTAAAGCCTGTCGGCTCGATTTCCTTGAAAATCGTTGAGAGGTAGGTCGGAGAAATGCCAATCTCTGCGGAGACTTCCTCAAGAGTGAGGGGACTGTTTAGACGCATACCGATATATTGTTTGGCGCGTAATACATGAGCGGAACTGGTGCAAATGTCCGGCGCTTCTTTGACCTCGCTGACAAAAGCGTCCAGAGCGTCATAGATGATAGCCCAGAAATTTTCAATTCCGCTTGTCCGTGAGATTCTCTGCAAATATAAATCGGACATATCGTAGGAGCGATAAGCGTCCATGCCTCCCCGTATCGCGGCTCTGGCCATCATGGAGACGGCGACGACCGCCTGATACTCGCCTTGCTTTTCCGCCGAATAAGATACGACGCCCATGGAGAACTGCAAGACTTCCCGAATGAGCTGACGCGCCTCCTCTCCCTTACCCTCGGAAATAGCGGCAAGAAACTTATCCTCCAATTCATAAGGAAAATGTACCAGACCGCGTTCGGCGTTCTCCAGACGGTATGTTTGCAGCATATCCTCCCGAACGATTCGCGGCTTTCTCAAATTCTTGTCCATGCGGAAAATTTTATCACAAGAAAGCGACAAAATCAAGAAAAAAACGATAGACAAGAAAGGGCGTTTCCTATATCATAATAAATTAAAAGCAAGTTAGGGAGGTTCGCGTATGGAGCCTGAAAAGCGCCGGGAAAAAAAGTGGTATCCCAACGCGGTCGCCGCCTGTGTCGCGGTGGCGTTTTATGTCCTGCTTACCCATCTGGACACGGTGGCGGACGCGCTTTCCGTCTTCCTCGGCTACTTTCGCCCGGTCATTCTGGGGTGTGTGCTGGCCTACCTGATGAATCCTCTCGCTATGTGGTATCAAAAGAGACTGTTCAAACGGATACGGGCGGAAAAACCGCGCTGGATGTTGTCCGTAACGCTGGCGGTGTTGAGCGTTCTCTTTTTGCTGGCGCTTCTTTTGGGGACGGTCATTCCGCAGTTGGCAGAAAGCGTCGGAACGCTTGCCGACAACTTTGACGGCTACGCGGCTTCCTTTGAGGCTATGCTGGACAACAGCGGTCTTTCCATGTCCGGGACGGTTTTGGACCCGCAGAGGTGGCATACGCTGTCCGAAAACATGATGGACACGATTTCCGGCTTTATCTCCGGGAACGCCGCCCGCATTCTCAGCGCCACGGCCAGCGCGGGAAAGGGAATTTTTACATGGGCCGTCGCCCTGATTCTTTCCGTATATCTGCTCTCCGCGAAAGACTCCGCGAAAGCGGGAGCGGCGCGCCTGCTCCGTGCGCTTCTGCGTCCCAAGCGGGCGAAAAAGGCGCTGGACTTTCTCCGCCGTTGCGACCATATTCTCGTCCGCTTCGTGGTTGACAGCCTGCTGGAATCCCTGATTGTGGGCGCGACGAACGCGGCCTTTATGCTGATTTGCCGGATGCAGTACGCGGGTTTGATTTCCGTTGCGGTGGGCGTGACAAATTTGATTCCCACATTTGGTCCCATTATCGGCGGCGTGATTGGCGCGTTTGTCCTCCTGCTTGTCAATCCGGTTCACGCGCTCATATTCGTCGCGTTTACCTTTGTCCTGCAATTCGCGGACGGCTATATCGTAAAGCCGAAACTGTTCGGGGATTCGCTGGGCGTTTCCGGCCTGCTGATTCTGATTGCGGGCATTGTGTTCGGGAATATGTTCGGGATTGTCGGCGTTTTGATGGCGATTCCCTCCGCCGCGATTTTGAATTTTATCTACTGCGATTATCTGTTGCCCGCATTGGAAAACCGTAAATAATGGAAGGAGCATGAACTATGGAAAGCGTTATTTCCGCGGTGTTCAAAGTGGAAAGCGAGGGCTATCAGGCCTTGACGGAGTTGAAACGGCTCCCCGTCACGGACGCCTATGTCATTTCACAGGCGGCTTTGCTGAAAAAGTCCAACGGGAATCTTAAGATTCTGGACGCCTTTGATACGGGCGCGGAAACTTCCGACGACACCGTCGTCGGCGGGCTGATTGGCGGTCTGGTCGGCATTCTGGGCGGGCCTGTCGGCGTATTGCTGACCGGAAGCGTGGGCGCGTTGGTCGGCGGCGCTCTGGATACCGACGACGCCATTTACAACGCCTCCCTGATGGAAAAAGTCTCCGAGCAGTTTGTGGAAGGCGAAGTGGCGATTGTCGCGCTGGCGCAGGAAACCGCAGATGGCGCGTTGACGGACAAACTGTCAAAGTTCGACGTATCCGTTGTGCGCGAGGACGCGGCGGAAGTCGCGGAGGAAGTGCGGCGGGCGCAGGAGCTTCAAAAGGAAATGGAGCGCGAAGCCAAAAAGCGTCTGCGGGAGGAAAAGAAAGCCGAGCGTAGCGCCGCCATTGAGGAACGCCGCGAGAAGATGAAAGCGGATTTTGAGGAACTCAAGCGGAAATTCACGAAAAAATAAGCCGCGATTCGGCGGCGAGTATCAGGAGGTAAACGTAATGGCCGAGAAGAATTGGGAAGAATCCTTAAAGTCTCTGGGCGCGAAACTGGACGAGCTCAGCGCGAAAGCGAATGAGGCAGCGGAAACGGCGAAGGCCGCGCAACAGGAGAAGAAGGAAGAACTCGACGCGACACTCCGGGACGCGAGAGGCGATTTTGTCGCTTTTCAGGAGCGGGTTCGCGAGGCGAACGAGCGTGGTCAGAGCAAGCTGTTCAGCGAGTTGCTCAAAGCCCGCATGACGCTTGAAGCGAAGGTGCAGGACGCGAAAGACGCGAAGGACAAGAAGCGTCTGGAACGCTTTATTACAACGGAAGTCGCCCATGTCGCCGACTGCTACGACGCCGCGCTCTTTCTGATTGCCGAGGCGAAGCTGTCGGCGCTGGAAGCGCTTTCCGCCGCCGTGGAGTATAAGGACAGATTTGGCGGCGACGCGGAATCGGCGCAGTAATTCAGCGTTGCCACAAAGATTTAGTCTCTCTAATGGGGACAAGCGCGTACTGGAAAAGGCCGTTTGCCGGATTTTGTCCGGCGAACGGCCTTTTATTACCATGATATGGATAATTGCTTTTCAGGAAAATTCCGATGTCCGCATTCTTATGCGGCAATGGTCAAAGCAACGCTTCCCGTGCGCCATGAGTTGCGCCATTCCATTGGATTTGTCAAGAGCGATTGCGCCAAAAGTCGATTGCCTGATTTATCCATCCTTCGGCAACGCTTTTACTGCCGGGTCCAACGCCGTGACCAACCCCCGGAAAAATCATGCAACGACAAGGAACGCCTGCTTTCTCTAATGCCGCGGACATGCGTTTGGTATTTTCGGGCGATACGGCATCATCCGCATCTCCGCACCAGATAAAGGTGGGCGGATAAGATGGCGTTATGTGTTCCTCCACGCTTGCGTATATTTCCCGCTCCGGCGTCGCGTCTTTTCCAAGAAGGTTATCATGCGTACCCTGATGCGTAAGGCTTCTTTTCATAGAAACCACAGGATAGCTCAAAACCAGCGTCGCGGGCTTGGGAAGCGAATACCGTTTATATCCCATATGCTCCGTCCCAAAGGAGGCGGCAAGATGGCCTCCTGCGGAAAATCCCC
>JAFSOM010000277.1 GCA_017447005.1 Oscillibacter sp. | reverse complement strand
GGCCCCGCGTGATGACGCGTGATAAAATATTCACGTCGATATTTCCGCCCGATACCAGACACACGGCCTTCTTGCCCTCAATGGGAACTTTGCGGAACATCGCCGCCGCCACGCTGACCGCTCCCGCGCCTTCGGCGATAAGTTTTTGCTGTTCGATAAGGGCCAGAATCGCCGCCGCGATTTCGTCCTCAGATACGCTGACCATTTCGTCCACGTACTGTTTCGCCATTGCGTAAGTCAAATCGCCCGGCGTCTTGACCGCGATACCGTCGGCGAACGTCGCCACGGTGTCCAGCGTAATAATGCCGTCCTCGCGGAAACTGCGTACCATGCTGGGCGCGTTCTCCGCCTGTACGCCGTACACCTTCACTTTCGGGTTCAGATTCTTGATAGCGAACGCTACGCCCGCGAGCAGTCCGCCGCCGCCTACGGGTACAATTACCGCTTCCACGTCCGGCAACTGGTCGAGAATCTCAAGGCCAATCGTGCCCTGTCCGGCCATGACCAATTCATCGTTGAACGGATGAATGAACGTCGCGCCGGTCTCCTGTTGCAGACGGCAGGCGTATTCGTAGGCGTCGTCATAGGCCCCGGGCACAAGCCGCACTTCCGCGCCCAGACGTTTCGTCGCCTCCACTTTGCTGATAGGCGCGCCGTCGGGCATACACACAATGCTGTGCGCGCCCATTTTCGTCGCGGACAGCGCCACGCCTTGCGCGTGATTCCCGGCGGAACAGGCCAAAATGCCCGCGGCCCGCTGTTCCGGCGTCAGGGACGCGATTTTGTTATAGGCGCCCCGGAGCT
The DNA here is from genome assembly GCA_017447005.1 of Oscillibacter sp. GTDB lineage: Bacteria > Bacillota > Clostridia > Oscillospirales > Oscillospiraceae > Oscillibacter. The sequence goes on along the minus strand of JAFSOM010000277.1, from coordinate 8,319 downwards.
TGAAACTTCCCGTGACCTGTAGATTCTCCGTTTTGAGGTAGATTTGCGCGTCATGCCGGAGATTCTGCGCGTAAAGCAGGTCGGTTTTCCGCGCCACGCCTTTGAGCGTATACGCGGCTTGATAAATTTTGTCAAGCGTCATAGTTCCTCCTCGACGCGGCGGCGAAAATCGCCGTCCGTCCGTATCATAGACTTTCACCGTACTATCTAACCGCAATTGACAGCATTTGTCAAGAGAAAATCCTGACGAACCGACAAAAATCACGGTGGACAAACGGCGCGTCTTGGCGTACAATAGGCGTCGCACAACGAGACAAGGGAGGCGGAGCATGGACGCATACGCGCAGAGGGCGGCGGAGGTCGTCCGGCAGGCCGGTCAGGTTCTGTTCGGCAAGGAATCGGAAATCCGGGAGGTTCTACTGGCGATTCTTGCGAACGGTCACATTTTACTGGAAGATATTCCCGGCGTGGGCAAAACCACGTTAGCGACGGCGTTTTCCCGGACGCTGGATTTGGAGTACCGCCGGGTACAGTTTACGCCCGATGTGCTCCCGTCGGATTTGACCGGGTTTTCGGTCTATCGCCGGGAACAGGAGGCTTTTGTATATCAGCCGGGGATTGTGTTCTGTAACCTGTTACTGGCGGACGAACTCAACCGCACATCCCCGAAAACGCAGTCGGCGTTACTGGAGGCCATGCAGGAAGGACAGGTGACGGCGGAGGGCGTGACGCGGAAACTCCCCGCGCCGTTTCTGGTCATCGCCACGCAGAACCCGTTAGGAAGCGCCGGAACACAGCCGCTCCCGGAATCCGAAGCGGACAGGTTTTCCATATCGCTGTCGCTGGGCTACCCGGACTTGGAGAGCGAATTGGCAATGGCGCGGGCCGTGGGCATACAACAGCCCGTGGAACGCCTGACGCCGATTCTCTCCCGCGACGAATTGCTGTCCATACAGCAGGCGATTCACGGCGTCTACATTCATGAGCGCGTCTACCGCTATCTGACGGAACTGGTACGCGCCACGCGCAACCATACGGCGTTGTCGCACGGCGCGGGGCCTCGGGCCACTATCGCCCTCGTGAAGCTCTCGAAAGCGGCGGCGTGGTATGAGGGCCGCGACTTCGTCACGCCCGCCGACGTGCTGGAACAATTCCCGTATGTCGTCTCGCACCGTCTCGCGCTCAACGCCGACGCCGTCATGAGACATTTGACCGTGCGGGAAGTGGCGCGGCAGATTGCCGGGTCAATCAGGAAACCGCCCGTTGAGGTTCGACGATGACAAGACAGGGAACTTGGGTTCTGCTCATTCTTTTGACGTGGTATCTGGCGGGAATGTTCCGTACCTTGCCGCTGACGGTTCTGTTATTGTCGGAGCTGACGCTGTTCGCGGTCATGGCGGCGCTGTCGGCGTACTTTCACAGGACGCTCGACGCCGCGTTTCCGTCCGACGCCGCTTTCGGCGAAAAGGCCCGGGACTGTCCTTGCCGCGTGTCGCTCGACCTGCGCGGAAAACTCCCCGTAGGCCGTCCGCGTCTGACGCTGGCGCTGTCCTATCCGGCGCAACGCCGCAAGACCGTACAGCGTTTTTACGGCGGCGCCGAACCCGGTCAGACCACGGAACTGGAATTTTATATACGCCCGCCTTACTGCGGCCCGCTGGAAATCGAACTCCGGCAAATTCTGACTTGGGATTATCTCTTTCTGTTCCCCGCCAAACGTAAGAAGCGCGAACGCATGACGCTGGTTGTACTGCCCCCGCCGCGCATTCCGCGCATGTCGTTTCAATCTACCGCGGAGGTGTCCGGCTTACAGTCGCAAACCGCCGTGTCCGCGCCGCTCGACGGCGTCTCCCCGGAAACCCGGGATTTACGCGAATACCGCCCCGGCGATTCGGCGCGGGCGATTCACTGGAAACTGAGCGCCCGTACCGGACAGCTTTGGAGCCGGGAGTACGAGGACGAAAAAGAGGAGCGTTTCACGCTCGCGCTTGACCTGACCGAATATCGGCGTATGCGTCCGCAAGACTGGGACGCGTTTTATGAAATCGTCTCGGCGGCGATACTGGGCCTGTTGCGCCGCCGGAACGCCGTCCGCGTCTACTGGCGCGACGGGGCGCGGGATACGCAATGGGACGTGTCCGACGCGCAAAGTCTGCAAGCGTTCTTTCTGCGCCTGTACCGCGCCGAAACGCCGTCCGGGACGCCGCAAGCCTTCCTTGCGGACTTCTCCATAGACACAAACCTGTGCTGGAAGCGCGGGACGGAAATCATATGGCGCTTTCACGCCCCGAACGTCGTCAGGGATATTCTGGAGCAAACCTTTGTCATCTAATGCGCGGATGAAACATTCCGTTATCCGCGTAAGGCTTTCGCGTTCACGAGAAGCCTGAAAGGAAACGTTATGGCTCGAAAAGCGAAAATTATCGTGCATACGGGCCGGGAAGAGCCGGAACCGCCCGCAATCGCCCATTTGTTACTGTTGCTCTCCGGCGTGTGCGCCCTGTTACTGCCCACGATTCCCGGCTTGGATTACTCCGTCCCGCGCACGCTCTTACTCGCCGCGTCGCTGTGCGTATTCCTCTGGACTGTCGCCCGGATTGGCTGGCGTTGGGCGGTATTCTGCTCCATGCTCTGCGCGGTGTTCTGGTGCGTGGCCTGTATCCTGTTGCAAGAGGAGTTGTCCGTACAGTTGACGGGCGCGGCGCGTCTCCTGCTCTCCCGTACTGACGCCGAAAGCGTCCCCTTCGGCCTCGCCGCGTCTCTGTACGCCGTTCTGGTGGTTCTGCTCTTCTTCAGCAGTGAACTGCTTATCGGAAGTCATGTGCTCCCGTACAGTCTGACCATGCTGTTTTTCCTGCTTGGGCCGTTGCTGGGCGTTCATCCGTCCATAGAGGCGGCGGCGCTGGCCCTCATCTTTCAATTCTGCTACTGGGCGATGAACGGCTCCGGCATGCGTCAAAGCCGTTTTGACTTCGCGCTACCGTCGCGGACGCGTCTGACGGCCCTCACCGGCGCGGCGATGTCGCTGATTCTCGCGGCGGTTCTCCTGATTGCCGTCCCGCTCGCCGCCCGGAACGACGAGAGACTGTACGCGCCCGCCTACGTCGCGGAAGGCGCGATTCGACGCGGCGTCAGCCGGTTAAGCGGCGCGGCCTCCGCGCTGGTGACGGGCGGGAATCTCAACCGGGGAAACCAGTACCCCACCGGAACGCCGCATTTAGTTCTGACCGCAAGCCGCAAGCCGACGCAACCCGTTTATCTGCGCGGCTTTTCCGGCGGCGATTACCAGTACGGCGGATGGGAATGGAATGTCGAGACGGAAACGCGGATTTTTCAGGATATGGCGTCGGAATGGAGAGCCGGATGGGATATTTCATCAGGCGAGCGGGATTTTCTGGTCGGAACCATCTACCGGAATTTTCATGAAATGTACTGGCGGCTTAATGACGCCTCACGCGCTTTTCGCGGGGACGCGTCTCCGGCGGATATTTCCATGAGCGTACAGCGGAACGACGAACAATATTTAAACGCCTATACCCCTTATTACGGCGTTTGGCGCGGCGGTAAAGTGGGGATTGCCTCTTCCTTCGACCCGCCTATCGTCAATTTCTATGAACAGGGCGACATAGCGATTGACTGGGACAACGCTCCCGACGCCGACAACTGCAAGTGGATTGAGAAGCATTACCAACAGCATATCCAAAGCGCGTACACCCGCGTACCGTCGGAACGCCTGCCGCGTCTGGTCAAACTCTGCCGGGAACATCCGTTGACCGACCCCGACGAAATCACGGCCTTTATCCTGCACACCCTGCAAAGCCGCGCCTCCTATTCCCTTACTCCCGGCTGGACGCCGTTCAACCGGGACATGGTGGAGTATTTCCTGTTTGAAAACGGCCTCGGCTACTGTCAGCACTTCGCGTCCGCCGCCACGCTGATGTATCGGCTTTACGGCATTCCGGCCCGTTACGCCACGGGCTATATCGCCACGCCGGAAGATTTTGTGAGCGTCCGCGCCGCGCTGGACAGTCATTATCCGCCTTCGGAGGAATCGCAAAGCCCGGAAGGGGAGCATATCGCCGTGTTGACCGATATTTCCGCGCACGCGTGGGTTGAAATTTTCCTGTCCGGTTACGGCTGGACGCCCGTTGAAGTGACCCCCGCCGCGGACGGGAGCATTACGCCGCAGTATCCCGGACTGAACCTCGAAAAGCTCGCGGAACGTCTGGCGGAATGGAATCTCGTCTTTCCCGCGACGGGCGGACAGCGCGCCCCCGCTTACAGCGCACAGTCTCTCGTGGCAAGTTTCGCCACAGGCATGAGCCGTCGGACGCGGGAAACCGTCGCCCATTGGCTGGACGCGGCGCTATTGTGTACGCCGTTCCTGATTGCGGCGGCGTTCTACTACCGTCGCCGTCGGCGATTGGCTATGTACGCCGTCGCGGACTGCCGCGTGTCCTACGGGCGTCTGCTGTCCATGCTACGCTTTAGCGGCGTCATGACAGACTGCGACGGTCAGGAAGCCGACTTTCCAGAGCGCTTATCGGCGGCGATTCCCGCGATTGCCGAACCGGACGCCGTGCGCCTGTACCGTACCGCGCAGGCCGCCGCGTATGGCCCCGACAGCGTCCCGGAAGCGGAACACGCCTTCGCCCGGAATCTCTGTCAACGCGTGGCGGAATCCCTGTATGACCGTCTGAACGCATGGAAACGTTTCCTTTTCCGCTGGTGGCATTTGTACGGCTGAATAGAACCGGGAAACGCGATAAAACGTCGCGTCTCCCGGTTTTCGTTTCTCGTTACGTGTCGTCACAGCAAAAAGTTTCTACCTAAGCGGTTGCGAATGCGTAACCCCCCTAAATCCCCCCTTTCAGGGGGGACTTACTTGACCTGAAAGCGTTTTCCAGTTTGTTTCCCCCGCCCCTGAAAGGGGAGGGGGTCAGGGGGAAGGGTTTTTCAGCCTCAGACGCTCAAATAGAAAGGTTTACTCGTCGCGGTAGCCGAACGACCGCACCGCGTTCACGCTGTCCCGCCAGTTCTCCTTCACCTTGACCCACGTTTGCAGATAGACTTTCGTGCCCATGAACTTTTCCATGTCCTGACGCGCCAGCGAACTGATTTTTTTCAGCATGTCGCCGCGCTTGCCGATGATAATGCCTTTGTGCGATTCCTTCTCGCAGTAAATCACCGCGTCCACGTCCACGACGCCGGAATCGCGCTCCGAAAAGCGGCTGATTTCCACCGCCGCCCCGTGCGGTATCTCCTTATCCAGACAGAGCAACAGCTTTTCCCGCAACAGTTCGCCCATGACCTGTCTTTCCGGCTGGTCACTGGTCTGACCGTCCGGGAACAGTTGCGGCCCCTCCTCAGCGTACTTCTCAATTTCCTCACAGAGTTCGTCCAAGCCTTCCCTGTTCCGCGCCGAAATCGGGATAATCGCCTTGAAGCCGTCCCAAGCCTCATGGTACGCCGCCATGACGGGCAGTAACGACGCCTTTTCCACCGTGTCAATTTTATTGACGCACAGAATCGCGGGGATATTCTCCTCCCGGATACGCTCAATCAACGCCTGTTCCGGCCCGCCGACGTGCGCAATGGGTTCGACGAGTAACAAAGCGCAGTCCACGCCCTCCAGACTTTCCCGCACAACCTTGACCATATACTCGCCCAGCGCCGAACGCGGACGGTGAAGCCCGGGCGTGTCCAGTAAAATAATTTGCGTCTCCCCGCGACTGGTCACGCCGCAAATCCGATTGCGCGTCGTCTGCGCCTTATTCGTCACGATAGCGACTTTCTCCCCGACGAGCGCGTTTGTGAGGCTTGACTTCCCCACATTAGGCCGTCCGCATACCGTCACCATCGCCGTTTTCCGAATCTCTGACATGGACTTTTCACCGCTCCTTACACGTTTTCCCCGCGTTTTCCGAATCCGTTTGACGCGCTTTCCGCGCTTCCCGGAATCCGTAAGCGCAGTGTAGCATACTCCCGCCACGATTGCAAGCGCGAATGTCCGCCTGCACGCGTCAGGTATGCGTGTAGCAATCGTTGGCAAGTTGCGCTTTTCGCCCTCATCCGGCGCTGCGCGCCACCTTCCCCCGTTCCGGGGGAAGGGCAAACTTGAAAGCAAAATCGTTATCAGTGTTCCTCAATTCCGGAAAGAATCAGCGAATTTCAGAGGCAAACGCTGTCAGATTTACCCTTCCCCCGGAACGGGGGAAGGTGGCGCGCAGCGCCGGATGAGGGCGAACTTCATGCGACTTTTTTACTTGCCAACGAAAACTTTACGCATACTCGGCGTTGCGCTATGGTATGCGGTTTTGGTAAGTTGCGCGCAATCGAAGAGGCGATACGCGTTGCAAGTCACCCGCAACGCCCGCTTTCCTATGCCGCCTCCAAGGGATGATTGGGTCATTTTCGGCCTGTAAGGACGAATAACCGTTTTCCCGTCTTGCGTTGCTGTGAGGGCGCAGGACGGGATTGCATTTTTGCACAGAAATCGTCGGCGAATTTGTTCAAAACGTAGAAACGGAAAAAATTTCAAAGTTCCTCTTGACTTTGTCGGACATATGGCATATACTTCGCATTGTCCTAAGTCCTATGTCTGACGTAAGAAAAACAGTCAAGCCGTTTCAACTTACTATGAGGTGATTCGCATGAAAGACGTATCCATCAAGGAACTCAAAAACGCCGCCACGGAAATGCGCATGAAGGTTGTGGACATGATTTACAAAGCGCAGTCCGGACACCCGGGCGGCTCCCTCTCCGCCGCTGACTTCGTGACCGCCTGCTATTTCAAGTTCATGAACGTCAACCCCGCCGAACCCCGCTGGCCTGACCGTGACCGTATGGTGCTCTCCAAAGGCCACGTCTGCCCGATTCAATACGCTTGTCTGGCGTCGGTGGGCTACTTCCCGGAATCCGAACTCGACACGCTCCGCAAGGAAGGCTCGAAACTGCAGGGCCATCCGTCCATGACGAAATGCCCCGGCATTGACATTTCCACCGGTTCGCTCGGACAGGGCCTCGCGTGCGCGGTCGGCATGGCACTGGGCGGCAAGATGGATAAGAAGGACTATAAAGTGTTCTGCGTCGTCGGCGACGGCGAATCGCAGGAGGGCGAAATCTGGGAGGCCGCCAATACCGCCCACAAGTACAAGCTCGACAACCTCATCACGTTCGTGGATGTGAACAACCTGCAACTCGACGGAACGACGGACGAGGTCATGCCCAACTGCGATTTAGGCGACAAGTTCCGGGCGTTCGGCTGGGAAGTCATCGAACTCGACGGGCACGACATGGAGGAGATTGTAGCGTCCATTGAGAAATGCTACGCGTCCAAGAACGGCAAGCCCAAGGCGTTAATCGGGCGCACGGTCAAGGGCAAGGGCGTCTCCTATATGGAAAATCAAGTCGGCTGGCACGGCGTCGCGCCGAATAAGGAACAGTACGAGCAGGCCATGTCGGAACTGAAAGCGCAGTTCATCGCGTGAGAGGAGAAATGAAGCCATGAGCGAATTGAAGAAAATCGCCACCCGCGACGGTTTCGGCGACGAAATCGTAGAGCTTGGCAAGGAAAATCCGAACATCGTCGTGCTCGACATCGACATTGGCAAGAGCTGTAAGACCGCCGCTTTCCATAAGGCGTTGCCCGACCAGTATTTAAACGTGGGCATTGCCGAGCAGAACGGCGCGGGCGTCGCGGCGGGTCTGGCGACGTGCGGAAAGATTCCTTTCGTGGTCACGTACGCCGCGTTCGGCTCCATGCGTATCTGTGAGATGATTCGTCAGGAAATTTGCTATACCAACCTCAACGTCAAAATCGCCTGTTCCCACGGCGGCGTGACCCCCGCCAATGACGGCGCCTCTCATCAGGCGATTGAGGATATGGGCATTCTGCGCACTATCCCCAATATCGCCGTGATTATGCCCGCCGACTACAATTCCACGCGGAAACTCGTCCGTCAGGCGGGGACGACGGAAGGCCCCGTGTATCTCCGCTTTACCCGCGACGCAGTGCCGCAGATTTATGGCCCCGACGTGGAGTTTACGATTGGCAAGGCCCATCAGATTCAGGACGGCAAGGACGTTGCGATTATCGCCAACGGCGACACGGTACGCCTTGCGATTGACGCGGCGAAAGTCCTTGCGGACAAGGGAATCTCCGCCCGCGTGCTGGATATGCACACCATCAAGCCGCTCGACGCGGACGCCGTGACCGCCTGTGTGAACGACATCGGCAAAATCATCACGGTGGAAGACCACAACATCCTGAACGGCCTCGGAAGCGCGGTTTGCGAAGTCGCCGCGGAAATGGGCAAG
>JAFSOM010000276.1 GCA_017447005.1 Oscillibacter sp. | reverse complement strand
TATTCGCCCGATTACAATCCGATTGAAAAACTGTGGGCGAATATGAAGCGGTGGCTTAGAAAGAATATGCGCTACTACGATTCTTTTGAGGAAGCATTAGAAGCCGCTATCGATAAATATTCTCAAGTTGGATAACTATAATAGATGTATTTACCCGCTCTGGCTCCCGGAATCGAAATATCTTCCAGTTTGACGCCATTGTCCGTAAAGCGGCGGATGTTGACGCCCTCCATATGCGCAAACTGCCGAATGAACTCGGTGTTTGCCTTTGTATTCGCGGCAGTGTCACGGTCGGTGAATACGCCGTATTCCACACGGCTGGACATCATATCCGCATATACTTTCTGCGCCTCCCGGCTGATAAGTTCCGTCATGTGCTTCATACTCCGTTCACCTTGCCCTCTCTTTCTTTCAAATCGGCCATGATTCCGTCATACCGCTTCTCCAAATCGTAGAATACCAGAATCAGAATCATTGCGGCGGCGAGACCCAAAGGCAGGATACTGTACAGCTTTTGAATAGCGCCTACGGTCGCCGCGCTTTGAATCTCAACGGTCCCGTCAAAGCCAACGGCAGCCAAAATCCACGTCATCGCCGTTGTGATAAGACCCGCGCCAATCTTGCCTCCGGAACTCTGCGCCCCCATCATCACAGCCTGTGCGCGGATTCCGGTTTTCCACTGCCCGTATTCAATGGAGTCCGCCAACATGGCCGCATAGACAGACGTAGGACAGCCCACGCCAATGCTCTTGAGAATCTGCGCGACGCACAGCATTGGCAGGGAGCCGGGAAAGAGACCCGCGACAGCGGAACCCGCCACAATCGAACAGGAACCGAACAAAGCGATGTTGCGCTTTCCGACACGGTTAATGAACAGGCTCAGGAACGGCGTCATAATCATCATCGGGAAGGCAAAGAAAGAGTTCAAGGTATCCGCAAGGGTGGTCTTGCCCAGCGCATATTGCGCGTAGTAGGGCGTAATCATCGCAGTTCCCATGTACACGCCGGCGCCAAGGGTTACGAAACCGAGAATCATCCACCAATATTTGTTGCCCAGTACCGCCTTGATGACCTGAATAAAGGGAACTTTCGCTTCCGCGCCGGAGGATTTGGCAATCTCATCCGAGTCAACCGTTTCCCTGCAAATAGCCACACAAATCAGGGTGAGAATCATGCCGACAAAGGCAATTCCGCCGGTAGCGATAATCCACGCTCTCTGATTGCCGCCGAGGGCTGTCACCAGTTTGAACATGAATGTGGAGATGATAAACTGTGTGATAAACTGGCTCACGTTTGCCCAGATGTAGAGGATTCCCCGTTCTCCCTGGTCTCTGGTGAGATATGTGGGGAGGGAAATGATAGATAATTCTCTGGGAGCGATGATTTCAAATATCAGCGCCGGCTTGGGATATGGTTATCTTCCCGTCAATGTTGTTTCCCGTTATATTCAACGTGGACTTATGCGGGAATATCCGGTCGAGAGTAGCTTTTCTGAGTTGAATATTTCGTTTGTCTATTGACGTGACCATATGAATGACGCGGCGTTTAGATATTTCTTGCAGATGGTTCGTGGAATGGGGGATACGGAAAAGCAGGTTTTGTAGATTGCCGTTTCCGCTTATACAGGCGCGGCTTCTTTTGACTGCGTCTCCCGCCGCCCTCTTTCATTGTCGCGGGACTGGTTGTCATTTCGGGCGCGGTTCAAATCATGAGGAAACGTCGCGCCAAAGTCATCGCGGCGAAATGAAATAACGAATCCGCGCTGACAGCGTGGTTATCGGCAGGGAAGCGCGGGCGCGGTTACGCTTCGCGCTTTTCTTTTCACATTCCGCGCCTGATTTAACGCGGACGTCCGAAAAGCCAAAATCAAAAAGACTGCGCAAGCAAGAAAGCCGTAACCGCGGAAACGCTTTCATTTTGCGTCGGCTATAAGCGTTTTGGTTAGTATTAACTAATTTGCAAAGAAATATCTTTCACTTTTTGTCATAAATTCCAGCGGAATTGGCTTTGAAAACGCTTTCGATTGTGCTATACTGTCATGGAGGCGTTTTGAGACGCCTTTCTGTAAAGCGTAGAGTTAGTAGATACTAACTTTTGCTTGCAAGAAAGGAAGAGCGACGATGGAAAACGTAAAGTTGGGAACGGTACAGGAAACGGCGCTGATTCCGCTGGCTATCCGGGCTAACGAAACGAAGGGGAAGCGGCGGATTGTCGACCGTAAAGCGGTGGAAATTATAGAGGCGCTGGGCGTGGACACAAAGCCGCTGGATAAGTACGGTTCCCATGAGGGCGTGGTGTCTCGGACGATTCTGCTGGACAGCGCCGTAAAGGAACTGATTGCGCAATGCCCGGACGCGGTTTGTTTGAATCTGGGCTGCGGTCTGGACGACCGCTTTTCCCGCATTGACAACGGACGCGTCCAGTGGCGCAATATCGACCTTCCCGACATGATTGCGTTCCGGCGTCGGTTTTACGCGGAATCCGACCGGGAACGGATGGAAGTCCGCGACATCCTCTCTGACGACTGGACGGACGGTATCCCGAACGACCGGGAAATTATCGCGGTTGCGGAAGGTCTGCTGATGTACTTCACAAAAGAGCAAATCCGGGGACTGCTGGAAAGCCTGCGGGACGCTTTCCCGGATGGCTATCTGGTGTGCGAACTCATGCACCCCGCCATGATGAAAGAGGACAGGCACGATACGATTAAGGCGACAAAGGCGAAATTCGGCTGGGGAACTGAGAGCGGGCATGATTTGGAGGCGCTGTGCGGCGATTTTACCCTGATACGGGAAACGAGCCTCTCGCAAGAAATGAAAAAATACTCTCTGATAAACAAAATCGCCGCCGTTGTCATCGGGAACCGGAATAACCGGGTTGCGGTATTCCACTGGCGGGCGTCCGCGTGACGGCGTCCGTCCGCTATGGAAATCATAAGAGTGTTTGGAGGAATGGAGTATGAGAAAGACAGCGGCAATTCTGACGACCTGTTTGCTTCTGCTGTTGGCGGCCTGCGGCGGCGGACAGCGTGTTAGCGTACAGGAAACGGAAAATCCGTCCGCAACCGCGGACGTAACGGAGGACGGGCGCTTTCTTGCCGGAATCGCGGGAACGTATCAGGAACTGTTCCCGGTTCTCTGCCGGGACGAATACCGTCAAATCTGGCTGGATAACTGCGCGGCTGTTGTAGGAGAAGCGGACGCGGAAGCGACGGCGGATATGCTGATTGCCGCCGTCACCGGGACGCTGACGGGCGAGGAGGCGGTTTCGGCGTACCCGGACGGAAACGGCGCGTACTGTTGCGCGTTCCTGCAAGGCGTGGAGCGGTTCGCGTTCGACGGCTCCGTATTCTCCGGGACGGACGCGGACGGAAAAGAGGCGTTCCGGCACGAGTACCGCTTCACGGGCATGGACGAAAACACGGGGATGTACGTCTTTGAAAGCGCCGACGCGGACGCCGGGGAGTTTACGTATTTCTGTTTCGCGCCGGACACGCCCGCCGAAACGTACCATATTGAGTTCCGTTACGGCAGTAGCCGGGACAGTCTGTCTCATTTTGACGCGGGTCCCTACGCCTACTGGATGGCGGCGGGAATCCCCGTTGACTGCGACCGGAGCATGATTGAAAACTGCATTGCGCTGTTCTGCGTGGAAAATCTCGCCGGATAAGCGAAAAAGGATTTTTCATAATTCCAAACCGTGGCTTGCGGTTCCTGCGAAAAATTCTCCCGCGCCGCTTCCCTTGAAAGGGCGGCGCGGGAGAGAGCGGAAAGGCGGAGCGTTATGACTAACGAACAATATAAGGCGTTGTCCGTGAAAGAATTTGACCGTGCGGCGGCGAAATACGAGAGCGGACACGCGGGCGTTTACGAATTGTGTAAAAAGGACTACCCGCCCATTCTGGAAGAACTGGAAAAGGAGCCGTTTGAAACTCTGCTGGACTGCGGATGCGGAACCGCGCCCATGTTGTCGTTGCTGTCTGAGCGGTATCCGGAGCGGCGTTACACGGGAATTGACCTGTCGCCGAACATGATTGCGGCGGCGCGGGCCAAGGGATTGAAAAACGCCTCGTTCGTTTTGGGCGACTGCGAGCGTCTCCCGTTTGCGGACAACAGCTTTGACGCGGTCATCTGCTCCCAGAGTTTCCACCACTACCCCGACCCGCAATCGTTTTTCAACAGCGCGTCGAGTTGCTGTCGTTTGGGCAGCCGACCTTCATTCACAGGAAACAGTGGCCGAAGCGCTTCGATTGGGAATAGTTGAAGTAGTCTTTGTCGGAGCTCGTGAATGGAT
>JAFSOM010000026.1 GCA_017447005.1 Oscillibacter sp. | reverse complement strand
TGGAGGACATTCTGGAGAAAGATTCCAAGGAATCCTACTTCATTCAGGCCTGTGACTTCATCTCGTACTTCGCCCACCTCTATTTCGTTACGCACGACCAGCAAAAGCCGCTTCCCAACCGGGTAGCCAATGTCATTGACGATTCCTTTGTCGCCAGAGTATTGGCGACGCTGAGGGCGGGGAACAAGATTAACTTCAAGGCCAGCCATTCCGCGCACCCGTTCGGGTTCGTGATATACCCCAAGTAGACGCAAAAACACCACCTACGACGCATTCGCGCTTTCAGTGGTTCAAGAATAGTATAGCACATTTTGTGATATTGTCAAGATGAATTTCTATGAAGATTTGTACAATTAGTACAAATTGTAGGAGGAGAGTATGTTCTCACAAAAATCGCAATTTCAAGAAAACAAATTCGCGCTGGACGCCGCGTTTCTGGCCTCCCGTTTTCCGCATGGAATCCGTAGCGACTCCTTGATTGACCAAAATAAAGTCCGTCGAATGTATAAGACACAGCTTGGCGTGGAAATTCCCGCTGAGATAGATTTGCCTTCTTTGTTGCGGGACAGCGGGATTTGCTGTCAGGACAAGGTTTACTTTTTCTCGGAGCGGCAAAAATCGGAGTTGCGCGACGCCGTAAACGCGCTGTTTTCGGAAGGCTACCGGGTTCTTTACTACCGTGAACTCTTTCGTCGCCAATCGGCGTTGATGGAAAGCTGTCATTTATACGAGGACGCGACGTTACAAGCGGTATTGCGGGAGATACTGCCGGAAAGGGCGTGCCAAGAATCCCGCGTACTGGCCTCTGCGGACAGTAATGATTTGGATGAAGTCTTAGCGGCCTATGGGGACGAAATCAAATTGAGCGTTGCCGAGATTCAGAAACGGCGTCCGTATCTCAGCCTGTCCGCGATACGCGCTGTCCTCTCATCTTCTGAAAAATTTGTCTGGACACAGCCGGAAACCTATGCTATAATTGATAAAATTACGCTTTCCGAGTACGATGTGCGGCAAGTAGAAAACGTCATTCTTCCGCAAATGCGCGAAAACGGCTATATTTCCCTCAACCAACTGCCCATTCAGGAAAGTTGCGAGAAAAATCCGGGAATTTCCCCCACGGCGATTCGGGATGTGATGTTTCTCCGTCATATGGCGTCGGCCTGCTCCAGACGGGGCGTTATCGCCACGCCAAAAGGCGCAAAATCCAGCGCTTACGAACTGATGACAGACTATTGCAAAACGCTGGAAAGAATCTCATTAGGCGAATTGAAGGATTACCGGGACGAGTTTCTGACAGGTCTTCCCGACTCCCACATGATACAAGCGGTCTGCGCCTGCATGGTCAGAACGGGCGCGGATACGTTCGTCGGCGATAGGGCGGTTGCGTTTGACGTTGCGGCGGTTGACCGCGCTGTGGGACTGTTCGTCAACGGGCGAATCATTCCCATTACTGCCGTGACAAGTTTCCATTCCTTCCCGGAAATTGAGGGTTACGCATGGAACCTGTATCTCTTGGAGAGCTTTCTGCGCCGATTCAGCCGGGAATATCGTATCATGGGCGGCCCCGCCCAAATCAGCTATGTCGGCGGGATTTGCCCCCGCTCCATGGAATTTGAAAGCTATGAGGACTTGCTCGCGGCGGCGGTCGTTCAGGACGCCGTGCCGCTGGAACAGGACGCCATTGGACGCTACCTGACGGAAAAAAAGTACGTCCTGCGACGCTCGCGCAGAATGGGGGAGATTCTGCGAAAAGCGTTGAAATTACACGAACAGTGAGGGAAAGACGGTGTTCCATTATTCTTATGACCCGGAGACGGGCGGCTTGCTTTTGAATGACGAAACGCCGAACTCTTCCAAAGAGCCGCGCCCCGTCTACGCCGCCGAAATGCTCCTGCTCCATATGGATGAAATGTGGCGGTTCGACATCCAGAACGACGCGCCGTATATGTGGGCGGAGGCGGCCAGTTACTATTATCGCGGCATACTGGTGGCGAAAGCCAAAGGCGGCTCCCTGTGCCAAGCCCCGGACGTGCAATATCAGCCCGTCAAAAATGAGCGCGGCAAACTTCTCTCCGCCCTGCCGTATGGCACGGAACTGCAACCCGTGGACATCGCCGCAATGGTACGCAAAAACGCCGCGCTGATGGCGGTCATTGAGCAAAGCGCCGTCAAGAAAATCTACAGCTACTACCGCCGCTATCAGAAGAAGCTCGACTGTTTTCACGTCGCCTTTTCGG
>JAFSOM010000275.1 GCA_017447005.1 Oscillibacter sp. | reverse complement strand
ATAAGTATCGACACTTAGCGATACTTATCGGGATTCATTATCGCATATTCCGCGCCTTTGCGCTACACGCCTTTACAGACGACGCTTACTCAACGCCAGCAGGTTGTCTCCGTGTATCAGCAGGTTTTCCGTATCGGGACACGCGGCGCAGTTCGACAGCGACGCGTTCTCAATCAGCAGGCGCGGCTCCACGCGAATCAGCGCGTCCTTGCCGTACCATGTCAGTTCCAGTTTGTTCGGCATGAAGTCTCCTTCTTTCCGTGCGGCCTGTTCCAACTGGCCTACATTCTATCATTTTCGCTGTAGAAATGCAAGACGCGAAATCCGGCGATATTGCGCCGAAAATTCGCGTCTTTTAGCTGTTTCCAGTATCCAGTGCGGGGAAATTTTGTTTTAGCAGTGGATTTCCAGAATTTTCCATAGCTCGTTGACCAGCAATGATTTTCGCTATCGTTTTACGAAAATCGCTGTTTAGGGGACACCCCTAAAACCCCGGACCGCCGCTTTCGCGGGCGGTCGAACGCGCCTCCGGCGCGGCTTTCAGAAATTACAGTTGTTAGTGTAATTTTATAAAGCTATCCAAAAAGCGCATATTCTTTGGAATACGACATAGAGTGTCGGGATTCACTGAAACGGTATCTCAAAGAGGACGTGGCATTCATCTCTGATTGGGACACCCAGAATTATCCTGTCAGATTATGGGTAGCATATGCTTCTTATCCACCACTGATTAGGAAATAAGATAATGGATAATCAGCACGATAGTGACTGCGGAGCAGATATAGGAGAGAACCTTAGCTGTACGGTTAGGAGACTTGTATCCCAAAATGATTGCCGAAATTGCCAAAATCAGACCCCATTCCCAGTTCCACTCCCATGCAACAATGAGAGACATCGTTCCCATTATCACGCTCAGCCACTGCTGGTACCATGGCTCCGGTTTGCTTGTCACCTCATCTTCCAGCTTGACTCCGCATACGGGGCAAAACGCTTTGTCATTGGGATACTCTCTGCCGCAATTTGTGCAATGTTTCATGGTAAAGTCTCCTCTTCATAAGTTCCGCTAAAGCCTGTGCCCACATTCAAAGCAAAACAACATTCCCGCTTCTGTAACGGCTCCACAATTTGGACAGGTTGAACGGGGAGAAGTTTCAAGAGGTGCTCCACAAGCTCCGCAATACTTTGCTCCCGTCTGCTGTTCGTGTCCGCAGACGGGACATACGCTCACAGAAGTATCCGTATGTGAAATGTCCGTCTTTAGCACGCCATTTTGTGTGGTTGCGGATTTTTCATTTCGAGTACCATTCGACAGTTCCGAAGAATCTGTCCCGGTTGCTTGTGGAACGGGAGTTCCGCAATAGGAGCAGAAATTTCCCTCCAAAAATTGTGTAATACCGCACTTTGTACAGGTAAAATATCTGGGCGGTGTGGAAAGCGTGTCCATATTGGGAGGAAGTTGCTTTTCAGACGTTTTTTCGGACATGGGTACTGGCTGTTGTTGAGACGTGACTTCAGTTTCCGGCGATACTCCGGCCTCGTCCTCAAAGATGATTTCTGGAATAGGATTCACGGTCAGGAGATAATCCTTCCAGCTTTCTGAACAGAAACGACCAGTCTTGCACTTGTTGCACATCACTGCGTAGCGGCTCTCCAATGTGACCGTTGGAATAAAGAAAACGTCAATTTTCTTTTTTGCGGTTTCAAGGTAAAACTGCCGTAACTGTTTGCAGGTTGGACACATATGAATGCCCAAATCCCGCAGTTTGGAAAAATGATCCGACCATCCGCAACCATTGATTCTGTATCCGCCCATTGATTATTCCTCCCGGATTGTCACAAAAGCACGGATTTTATCCATGACATCTTGGAGCTTGCGCATAGCCTGACGAATTTCTTCCTTACGTTCCTCGTTTTGTCTGGCCACAGATATTGCCTGTTCGGTCAAACGTTCGACTGTTTCCAGTTCTTCAGCATAGTATTCCGCAAGTTGAACAGTGATTTTCTTCTGAATTTGCTGGTAACTGTTCTGGATGCACTCCATTACCGACTTGCGGAGAGAGGGATATTGTGCGCGAATCGCATTGACTAATTCCATTTTCCGAGACTGAAGCTCTTGTTTCCGCATTGTCCCCCCAATGGCGTTAGCCACGAGATTCATTACGCCTCCAATTCCCAGGAACGAGACCATGAAGCCGATATTATCGCCTTTTGTCCACGTTTTATTGTCAAGATGAAACTGAAAGCTGTAAGACTCGGCATATTCCGTACCCATCACCGATTGGGCAAGACCACTCCCGATTTCATTTAGATGGTTGAATATGCCATCCATATGATAATCCAGACATTTGGTAATCGCCTTCTGTAACGTGTCCATACAATAAAATGTATAGTATTTGGTAATCTGCTCAGTAGAACACGCAGAAAGTGTGTTTGTTTCCTGCTCCATATTTTGAAGTAATTGACTTAACCAGATTTCTGCCTCCGTACTGTCATGGCTGATAATTCGGGACAGCTTTTCAGTGATGCCGACCAATTCCGTTGCTTTCCGTTCCTTCTGTTCCTGCACACGCTCCATGGCTTCTTCCGCGTCCTGCAAGCTCATATCAAGCCCCTGACAGACGGCATATATCTCATGAGTTACGCTACTCATCATCATACGAAGCATTCGGAACATTCGATCCGGAATGACCAGTTTTGCGCGATTTTCAATCAGACGCTCGAAGTCCTCCTGAAAAGAGCGGAAATCATTCGCTAACCGTTCCGACAAGACTGTATTGGGACTCTCCCATCCTTTCTGCGCATACCGCTGAGACAATGCGCTGACCATC
>JAFSOM010000274.1 GCA_017447005.1 Oscillibacter sp. | reverse complement strand
CTCGGAGACAATAACGTACCCGATACCGGACGCGTATGCTTCTGCTCGTACCGCTTCGCAAATCTGTTGAAGCAAGACCCCGCGTTTATGCGCTACGGCGACGCCTCCCAGTTAATGCTCGCCATGGGCGTTATGGGGGAAGTGGACGGTACGCGTATCGTGAAAGTTCCGGCGTCCCGACTGCCTACGGACGCGGCGTTCATCCTCACGCACCCGCTCGCCGCCTGCGCCCCGAAACAGTTGGAGGATTACAAGATTCACGATAACCCGCCGGGCATTTCCGGCTGGCTCGTGGAAGGCCGTATTCTTTACGACTGCTTCATCCTCGGAGAGAAAGCCGGGGCCGTCTGGTACCACGGTGCGGCGGTCACGGACAGCGCCGAAAGCGGTTCGGGCGGAAGTTCCGGAGGCGGCTCCAGTAGCGGCGGCGAATCCGGCGGCTCCGGTAGCGATAGCGGCGATTCCGGCTCCGGCGGCTGATTTCCGCTGACAAAATCTGACGCAATGACGGGGAACCCGCGCAAGGTTCCCCGTTCTCTAAGGAGGACTTATGGAATACCGTAACATCAAGCGGGCGGTCCTCGAACTGATGGACCAGTACAGCGTCGCCGGGGAAAGCGTCTCGCCCGCGTATAATAACCAGTCCGACGCGCTCCGGCGCATTCCCGGACTTATCAATCAGGCGTTTCTTGACATCCGTACCGGGCCGGCCCCGGAACGCGGCGTATGCCGTCTCGAACATGGACAGCGCCTCGAAAACGGCTGGCGCGAACATACGCTGCCCGGCGATTTTTGGCGGTTATGTTCCGGCGGTGTCCGCAAAATCACCCCCGACGGACTGATACCCGTCAACGAGTATCAACTGCTCGGCGAACGCACGATTCTGACCCCCGACGGCGCGTATATGGCGGAGTACTACCACTACCCGGAACAGCTTCCCGCCGACCCGTCCGACGAATACGACTGCGGCGAAACGCCCGACGCTATCCGGATTGCGTGTTTGTACGCGGCGGCCTCTCTCCTGCGCAATGAGGACGAGTTCGCCTACACGACGCTGTGGAACGAGTACGAAACGCGTCTGAGCCGCCTGACGCCCGCGCTCACCGCGGAAGTCGGCGCCGTGCGCGACGCGTACGGCTTTTGACGGGAGGCGGTCACTATGGCAAACGTCAAAAGCGCGTCTAAAGGCGTCAAAAGCGCGTCCAAGAGCGCGAACAGGCGCAACCGGGAACAGATATTCCGTTTCACGTCGCTCGACGGCGGCTTGAATCTCCGCGACGCCGAAATCAATCTGCAAGACAACGAATCGCCGGAAATGGTCAATCTCTGGCGCTCGGACGGCGTACTGCAATCGCGGCCCGGACAGCAAATCGCCGCGTCCGGCTGGCGCGACGCCTCCGACACATCCGGCGGAAACCCCGACGGCGGCAACTCCGGCGACGGCGACGCCTCCGGTACGGTTCACGCGTTCCCGGACGGCGAAACCGTCTACGCCGCCGCGACGCTCCCGGACGGTATCGTGACGCATATCGGCGCGGCGTTCTATACGTGGCAAGGCGATTCCTCATCCCTGCTCCGGGCGCCCGCCGACGACATCCCCCGCAATCCCGGGACGTTCTTCCGCTTCGGCGATACCCTTTATTATAAGAACGTCGGCGGCTTCTACCGTCTGACTTACGATGCCGCGCAAAGTCCCCCGCTGACGCTCTCCAACGTCGCCGACGCCGCATTCGTCCCGACGATTACCGTCAACGCCGAACCCGCGACCGGTCAGGGCGACGCGTATCAGTCCGCGAACCGCCTTTCGCCGTATAAGCGCGTGCTTTACCGGGCGTCCGCGACTTCCGAAAGCGTCACGCGTACCGGAAACGGCCTCGCAAGAGCGTTCAGCGTGGGCGTGACCGCGTCGGAACGTCTGCGCGCCGTCTCCGCCGTGTACGTCAACAATACCCTCTTGCGTCCCGCGCTCTACTCCGTCGACACGCGTACCGGAACCGTCGTCTTCAACGCCGCCCCCGACGAGGACGCCGTATTAACCTTTACGCTGGAACTCGGCGACAACGTCTACTGTCTGCCGGAAACGGGCCTGTCCGCGATAACGGAGGTCAAAGCCGACGGCCTCACGATGGAAGCGGGCCGCGATTACGCCGTTGACCTCGGCGGCGGCGTCGTAACGTTCGCACAGGCCCCCGCCGAATCCGTCGCAATCACGTACCGCAAGGCCGACAACACGGCGTTTCAGACGCTGATGAACTGTCCCTACGCCGCCGCCTGCGGTAACTATCTCCTCATGGGCGGCGCGACGGGCAACGCGTCCACAGGCGGCGCGGCGTCCGGCAACGCCTCCACAGGCGGCAACGCGTCCGGCGAATCCGTCCATTACTCCGGCCTCACGGAATCCGGCCCCGATATTTCCTACTGGCCCATGGACGCAAACGTTTTCGTCGGCGAACCCGTCACGGGCTTCGGGACGCAGTACGACCAGACGATTGTCTTTCAACCGGACAAAATCGGAAAGCTGACGCCGTCCGTGAAAACCGTCAACGGCTACGACCGCCTCACGCTGTCCTATTCCGTCCTGAACGACAAATACGGCTGTAATTTGCCGCGCTCTATCCGGCTTATCGGAAACAATCTGCTCTTCGCCAACACATCCGGCGGCGTGTATCAAATCCGCTCGGCGTCGGCGGCGCGGGAAAATAACGTCCGCTGTCTGTCGGGGAAAGTCAATGGCTCCGACACCCGCCCCGGACTGCTCTATGATATGCGTATCGCCGGAAACGGCCCCGTCTGTTCCTTCGACGATAGTCAACGCTACTGGCTCGCCGTCAACGGGCACGTATGGTTATGGGACTACGCCGCGTCGGACGCCGACAACCCCGTTTGGTACTACTTCACCGGACTGTCCCCGCAAGCCTTCGCCCTGCGCGGCGGCGTCGCGTACCTCATCGACGGCGACGCGCAAATCGTCCGCCTCGGCGAAACCTACAGCGACTTCGGACAACCTATCCGCAAAGTTTACCAGTTTCCTGTGCGCAACTTCGGCGGCTATGACCTCCTCAAAGACGTGCGCTCCGTGATACTCTCCCTCCGCGCCGATACGCCCTCCGATGTCGCCGTTATCTACGAGACCGACTACGAGACGCGTACCGACCTTGTGAACCTCACGGTAGCGGGCTACGACCGCCTGACCGAACGCAATCTTGAAACGCGTGATTTGAGCGTCCCGCGTCACGCCGCCGTATTCCGCCGCAAGCCCAAATGCAAGCACGTCCGGCACTTCTCCTTACGTCTGGAAAACAATACCGCCGGACAAAATCTCGCGCCGAACTCCGCCGAAATCGGAATCCGGTATGAGGGGAGGCTACGCTAATGCGCCCGTTTATCATGTTGCGGAGAGGAGAAAACGCGAATACGCCCGTTTATCATGTTACGGAGAGGAGGAAACGCGAATGTCCGATACCCATGACGCGCCGGAACTCATCCCGCGCCTGACCTACTCCAAAAACTGGGAGGACCCCGCCGACTACGCCACGCGTCAGAACAACGAGGTACAGAACCGCAAGGATTTGCAAAGCCTCTTCACGGAAATCGCGTCGTATATCAACAATGTCATGCTACCCCGCGCCGAACAGCTTCTATCGCAGAGCGGCGGCGGGACGGGTACGGGCGGCGGCGTCAGCGGCGATTATCTCCCGTTGGACGGCGGAACCATGCGCGGCCCCTTGCGCCTCTACCGTGACCCCGTACTCAACGCCGAATCCGCGACAAAACAGTACGTGGACGGCGTCGCGGGAAACGTCGTGACCGACTTCAACGGCAGTCTGACGGCAATCCGGCAAACCGCCGACGAAATCGAACTGTTAGCGCAGAGCAACGAAAGCGAAATCGCGTCCTTGCAAATCCGGGCGGATGAAATCGCGTCGACCGTGCAAAATCTGGGCGGGCAGGTGTCGACCATCTCGCAACAGGCCGACGCCATCGAAAGCCGCGTCACGGACGCCGAGGGCGATTTGTCCAGCGTCACGCAGACTGTCGACGGAATCAGTATGAGCGTCGCCACCGTCACCGAAAACGGAACGGTTTATTCCCGAATCACGCTCCGTATCGGCGAACGCGAACTCTACGGATATATCCGCACGGAAGGAAACGTGGACGTATCCGGGCAGCTCTCCGCCGAAGCGCTCTACTCCGGTTACGGGGAAGTCGCAAACCTCGCCGTTGACCAGTTGACCACCTCCCGCCGTATCGTCAAATATCTCGCGGGCGATACGTCTGACGATAACTTTATCCGCGCTTACGGGCAGAATCTCGAATGGGTCACGGGAACGTGTACGGGCGGCGTGGCGCAGGCGAAAAACCCTGACGGCTCCCCGCTCTACTGGCCTATACGCGTCACGGGAATGTCCCTCGGCGACGACGGCTACCCCGTCACGTCCCAGCAGGAACGCGTGTTCACCACTACCACCCGCACCGATTACCCCGTACAGGTCTACACCTATACGGAAGCGGTCAAGCGTTCCATTTCCTTTGAGGCCGTCAACGGCATTTACTCCCCTATCGACCGTTACGGCGCGGGGAATCAGCAGGGCAATAACAAGGCGTGGATTCTCAAAACCGCCGACGGCTTTGACATCCGTTATCTGACGCCCGACAATCAGGAAATTGGAATCCGTATGGGCACGGACGGCAAAGTAACCATTGACGGCCTCCAGTACGACATTGACGCGATACGCGCCGCAATGGGTATGGCGACATCCGGCGGCGGCGCGACCCCTGACGCCTCCGGTACGGGCGCCGGCTTCGACCTGACGCAAATCAACGCCGACGGCTCGACATCCGGCCTCACCGTGGACGCGTCCGGCTATACGGACATCAGCGGACTGCGGAAAGTCACCGCGCTGGACTTCAGCGCTCTGGACGGCGGCGTGTTCTCCGAAACGCTCGACGGCGGAATCTATAACGCCTACCAGTTTCAGCGCGACGCCTCCGGGCGCATTGCCTCCGTTACCGACGCGTCCGGACATGAAACCGTCGTCACGTGGTAAGGGGGCGGCGCTATGGATAACCAAAGCTGGCTTTGCGGCTATCTGACGGGCGTCCGTCTGCACGGACACTTACACGCGTTCGGTATGCGGCCTTCCGTCGTGGCGTCCATGTCCGTGACGGGTATCGCCGCCGACTTCGACTGGTACGCGGATTTGTCCGGCGTCGCGGCCCTGACCGCCGTCAGCGCGGAGTACGCCGGGGACGTGTCCGTTTCCTACAGCCGCGACGGGCGCATGTATTCCGCGCCGACCGCCTTGCCGGAACTGCTCGCCGTCAATCCGGCGAAACTCTTCGCGGGCGCGGCGTCGCTCTGGTTCCGCTTCCATCTCGCCGACGACAACGCCGACTTGTCAAGTTTTACCCTCTTGGGCGTCTTGGAACGCGATTTGCCGTTTGCCGCCGGAAGGAGTGGATTGTATGGCCTATGACGAACAAAGTTTTCTCAACGGTCTCGCCGCCGGATTGACCGTCACCCGGGCGCGGCCTCTCGGCGCGTTGAACCGTCAGTTGATAAGCGGCACGACCCGCATGGGAGACTACCAGTACCCGCCGGGAAACTTCGATACGTTTGTCGTAAAGCTCATCCTCAATTCGCGGGCGGCGCATACCATTGAGTACGAGTACGGCCCCGTCGGGGACGAATACCAAACGGAGTTCCGCAGGGCGCGGGGTTCGACGGAGTTGCAGACCTTCTATCGCGTCGTGCAAATTCCGCAGGCCGTCGCTATGACGCGGTTCCATTTTGACGCGTATTTCTACGAGCCGCAGGGCGCCTTGACCCCCTTTGATTCGTACTTTATGGCGTTTCCCTATCGTGCGGGCAACAGGGAGCTTCTTTACCCGGGAAGTCCGGAACAGGTGAATGTCTGGATGTCCCGCACGTTCCGCGGATTTTGATTGATATAGAGTTGATATGAAAAGGATGTGATTGCATTATGAACCATCTTTGCGCTGAGATTTCCATAACTGGAAATTTAGCGGACGCCCTTCCCATCAAGAGCGAATCGGATACCGCGCTTTCCGGAACCCTTCTTGAACGCTTTTTCCCCGGAACGCTCAAAAACATGTTGCCCGCTAAGAGCGACTTGGGCGTCGCGCCTTCCGGAACCCTTCTTGAACGCTTTTTCCCCGGAACGCTCAAAAACATGTTGCCCGCTAAGAGCGACTTGGGCGCTACGCTTGACGAAACCGCTCCGTCAACGCTGGCAACCCTTCATCGCTTCAAGAAAGGAGTGAGCGCCTGTGCTGTCCTTAGCCGCGCCGCCGCCGAAGGGCGTCATTGAGCTGGGTTACCGTTGGGAACATCTCGCTCGGCAAGTCGTGTTCGACATTGCGGAGTGGGTGGAGACATTCGGCCCCGGTCGCGCCGTCCTGCTTCATCAGCGTCAGGGCGACACGGCGCCGTATCCCGTGACCGTCCGGCGCGTTGACCCCGACGGCGCGGACAATCCCACGTCCGGGACGCGCATTCTCTGGGACGTGAACAGCGTCGACACCGCCCAAGCCTGTCACTACGGAAAGGCCGAGTTACGTTACTATACCGGGACGGAAGGCGCGGAACGCTTTTTGGTGAAGCGTACCTATCAGACGAGCGTGTTTAACGCGCTGGGAGCGCCGTTAGCCGACGCGCCGCCCGAATCCCGGGACTGGCTGGACACGCTGCTTGACGCCGTAGATTCCGTGGACGACCGGATTACCGAGGCGCGTTCCGCCGCGACGCAGGCGCAAACGGCCTTATCCGACGCTGAAGACGCCGCCAATCTCGCCAACGCCGCCGCGCTTGCCGCACGTTCCGCGCAGTCGGACGCCGAAACCGCACGTTCCGCCATCGAAAATCTGTCCGTGACCGCGCAGGGCCTCGCGTCCGACGCCGCCGCTTATGTCCGTAAGGAAATTATACAAGGTTCCGGCGACGCCTCCGACGTTATGCGTCTGACGTTCGGCATTCCGCAAGGCGTCAAGGGCGACGCGGGCGATACAGGCCCGCAAGGCCCGAAGGGCGATACAGGCGATACAGGCCCGCAGGGGCCGCAAGGCGTCAAGGGCGATACAGGCCCGCAAGGCCCGAAGGGCGATACGGGCGATACAGGCCCGCAGGGGCCGCAAGGCGTCAAGGGCGATACAGGCCCGCAAGGCCCGAAGGGCGATACAGGCGATACAGGCCCGCAAGGCCCGAAGGGCGATACAGGCGATACAGGCCCGCAAGGCCCGAAAGGCGATAAAGGCGATACGGGCGACACCGGGACGTTCAGCGCGGCGGATTTGCAACGGATTGCCAATTTGGAAAGCGAAACCGCCTTGTTAGGCGAACTCATAGAAGGCAGTAGCGCCGAGTATACCCGCATGGCGTCGGGCAATCCGGTCACGTTTGAGGACGGTTACGACGCCGCCAACGTCAAAGCGCTGTCCGTGACGCTAACGCCGACGCAGTCCGGCTCCGGCGACCCCTACCCGCCCGGAGGCGGAAAGAACCTCTGGGACGAACAGTGGGAGAATGGCGAGTACAATACAAACGGGGAACCTACCGCCTCTCCTAATTTGATACGCTCCAAAAACGCTGTGCCGGTTACACCCGGAACGAACTATTATCTGTATAATGGTAGCGAAACCAATACCTACGTGAATTTCTACGCGCAGGACGGGACGTTTCTCCGGTACGCCGGAGATTGCCGCGGAAAGGTCTTCACTGCTCCGGAAAACGCGTATTTCCTTAAATTTTGGTGCGTCACGGCCTACGGCAATACGTATAAAAACGACATTTGCATGAACGTCTCCGACGCCTCTTTCCACGGACAATACGCCCCCTATTCCAACGTCCGCCCCATTACTGGCGTCTCGTCCGTCAGCGTCACAAGAACAGCGAAAAACCTGCTGGATTTATCCGACCTCGCCAATAAGACGGCGAACGGAATTACGATGGCCGTTTCCAAGAACGCGGG
>JAFSOM010000273.1 GCA_017447005.1 Oscillibacter sp. | reverse complement strand
TGACATCTCCCCCCCGTTCCGGGGGGAGACATAAACCTGTCAGCGTTGCGATAAAAAGCCCTCCCCCTTTGGGGGAGGGTGGCGCGTCAGCGCCGGGTGGGGGCGTCGGGTGGGACGAATTGCGGTATCAGAAGCCGCCGCTCCGTCCGGAGTGTCCGCCGCCGCTGTGGTGACTGCTCCCGCCGCTGTCGGAATCGCTCTCCACTTTTGTGCGGGTTTCCGTTATGTGCGTGAAGCGGTCGGATTTCTTGCGGATGTTGAGCGTATGCGGAATAACGTACTCTTTCGCCCGCGTCGCCTCCTGAACGGATTCCATTTGCCCAACTAGGATAAAGAGAATTATGATTGTAATGACGGCGGGAATGCCCAGTACAATCGCCCACTCGAACAGTCCCGGCCCGTCGTCGCCGTCGTCGGGGTGATAATCGCCGTACTCGTCCCATCCGTAAGGCTCGCCGTTGGCCGCCTCCGAAAGCAGATACTCGCTCCAGTCCAGATAGGACTTGAAGCCGCCGGCCCAGTCGTCGTTGCGGAAGTAGCCGAGCATGCCGTCTTCCAGTTCGTCGCGTCCGCCCTCCGTAAAGGCGGTATCGCCGTACCCGGTATAGACAAGCGCGTACTTGCGGTTGCTCATGCTCATGAACAGCAGTTCGCCGTCGTGGGCGTCGCCGAAACCGAGTTCCGTTTCCTCATAGAACGCTACCGCGCAGTCGTACACGTCCTCAAAGCCGTATTCGGTGAAGTCGTCCACAGTGACGAGGTACACGGGGAAGTTGTAGGTTTCCGCCATGGACGCGGCTTGATTGTCCAACGCTTGCGCCTGTTCGTCGGAGAGAATGCCCGCCTCGTCGAATACGTAGGAACCGCTATAGGCCGACGCGGATACGCAGAGCGTCAGGCAAAGAATGATACTCCATCCGTAGAGCCGCGCCATACGGAACAGGCGGCGCGACGCGTCAGAGCATAAGCGAGCGCGGCGCGAACCGTCGCCGGACGCGCAGTCCGCCGCGCAGGACACGCAGTCACGGGAAAAGGAAAATTGTCTCATCATTCTCCGCCTCCCTCACGTCATAAAGAACCAATAGGACAGGGCCGTGAGCGGCGCGAAAATCCCGACGAACGTCAGCCAGAATTTCACCCAGTTAATGGGCAGATTGCCCACCATTTTTCCGCTCTGCGCGTTCATGCCGAACAGGAAATCTTTCCCGGCCCACTTGGTATGGAGCAGCCAGACGGGCAGTAAGGCGTAATGCACCTTTCCGCGCCGTATCCGCACATCCTTGGATTCAAGGCTGACCGTCTCGTAGCCCGTGACCGTGTTTTCGAGCATATCCACGACGGTGTTAGAGCAACGTTCGTCGGCGCGGCGGGCGCTCTCCTCAACGCTCACGTCGTAACGGTCGGCAAGGAAACCGGGCAGGTACGCCGTGGAGAACGGTTTCAGCTCGCCATAATCGAACGGCTCAATAGAGTCCATCATATCATCGGGCATACGCTTGGAGGCGTCCACGGGGACGCGCTCAAATTCGACGCTTCCGGCGCGGCGCACGTCATAGTGCCGCGTCGTCGTAACCTCATATTTTCCCTCTCTGCGACTGCTTGACTGCGTGGCGTGGAATGTGATGTCGGCGTCGGCCTTGCCGTCGAACAGCCAGAACGGGACGTAAACGCCCTGCACTTCCTCAATGTGATTCTGCCGTGAAAACGCTTTGGGGAGCAAGTATTTTCCCTTGTAATGCTTCTTGAGCGCGTCCACGGCGGCGTTCTTGTCGAGCTTGAAGGGGATGACGTAATCGGGTTTGAGCGCGCCGGAAAACTGTCCGGGAACAATCGCATTGTTGCCGCAGTAGGGGCAACTCGTCGCGGCGGTGGCCTGTTCGCAAATCAGCTCCGCGCCGCAGGAGGGGCACGAGTAGGTGCGCAAGCCGTCGGCGTCGGCGCCCCAGTCGCTGTCGAGGCCGGACGTGTCCCACGTGTCGCCGCCGCCCTTGGACGCCTTTTCGGTCTCCTTTTGAAACGCGTCAGAGGCTTTCGCGTTGGCGTCGGACATTTGGCTTTCGATTTCCGCGAGGTCAAAGGCGCTCCCGCAGTAGTCGCACTGCAACTTGCCGGAGTCGCCCGCGAACCGTAACGGCCCGCCGCAGGCCGGACACTTATAGTTTGTGATTTGGGAGGGCATTTTTCATTCACTCCTTCCCGTCAGGGCGATTTTCGGTTAAAACGCGTTGCCGCATTCGGGGCAGAACTTCGGCGGTTGCGCGGGATTCGGTACGGTCCAGCCGCACTTCGGACAGGCCGTGACCGCCGACGGTTTCGCCGCGCCGCATTCCATGCAGAATTTCCCCGTATTGACGTGGCCGCACTTCGGACAAGTCCAGCCGGACGCCGCTTCGGGCTTCTTCGTCCCGCACTCCGTACAGAATTTGCCGTGCGCGGCGGCCCCGCATTTCGGACAAGTCCACGTATCCCCGGCGGACGACGCCGACGCTTGCGCGGCTTGCGCGTACTGTTGCGCGGGTTGCGCCTGCTGTACGGGTTGCGCGTACTGCTGTTGTCCCGCCATCTGGTAGAGCTGCGCGGCGTTCATCCCGCCGGACTGCGCCGCCATATTCATTCCCATAAAGCCCATTGCGGCGCCTCCGGCGTTCCCGGCGGCGGTACGCATTGCGTCGGCTTGAGCGCCCGTCAAGGCGGCGGCGGCGCGGCGCGGGTCCATATAGGCGGCGTCCTTCTGCATGGCCTTCAACATGGCCTCGTCCTCGTCGCTGGCCTTCACGGACGAGACGCCCACGCTGACGACTTCAATGCCGCGCAAGTCGCGCCACTTCGCCGACAACGCCTCGTTCATCGCTTGGGCCATTTCGGTCGTATGTCCGGGCAGGGCGGAATAGCGGATACCCATTTCGGAAATACGGGCGAACGCGGGTTGCAGGGCGGTCAGAAATTCGCTCTTTAGCTGACTGTCCAACTGGTCGCGGGTATAGGCCGCGGAGACGTTCCCGCAGACGTTCGTGTAGAACAGCACGGGATTGGTCAGCTTATAGCTGTACTCTCCGAAACATCGGACGGAAATATCAATGTCGATTCCGGCGCGCTCGTCCACGACGCGGAAAGGCACGGCGTTCGGCGTACCGTACTTGTTGCCGATAATCTCTTTGAGGTTGAAATAATAAATGCGCTGGTCTTTGGGCTTCGTCCCGCCGAACGCGAAACGCTCTTTGAATTTGTCCCAGAAGTCCTTGAGGCCCTGTCCCAGAGGCCCCACGAGAAGGGACGGCTCCGAGGAGGCGTCGTACTGGTAATATCCGGTTTCGGCGCACAGTTCGACGACCTTGCCCTGTTCGACAATCATCATACATTGCCCGTCGGCCACGGCGATAATGGAACCTTCCGTAATGATATTGTCGCTTCCCTTATTGCCGCCGAACAGTCCGCCGCTCTTACGCTTGACGCCCTTCATCACGAGCGTGTCCGCCGACATCGCGTCGCAGTAGAAGTACTCCTTGTACTGTTCGGCCAGTTCCCCGGTCAGCGACCCGACGGCGGTAGAACCCACGGAAGCGGCGATTCCTCCGGCGACGCCAGCCGCCGCCGCGCCAATCGCTCCAAGCAGTTTTAACATCGTTCTAAGCTCCTTTCACAGAAAAGCCGCGCCCGTTCACGGTCTCCGGGAATCCGGCGCGGCGCGGCGTTACGCCGGATTCCAGTATAGCGCAATTTTCGCGGAATGTCCATAGACTTGTGAAAAT
Organism: Oscillibacter sp.; assembly: GCA_017447005.1. Classification (GTDB taxonomy): domain Bacteria; phylum Bacillota; class Clostridia; order Oscillospirales; family Oscillospiraceae; genus Oscillibacter. The sequence goes on along the minus strand of JAFSOM010000273.1, from coordinate 10,889 downwards.
ACGCGGGGCGGATTATCCGGCGTACATGAGGCCGTCGAACAGCTCATTCTCGTCAACGCCGTTGACGGTACGGGGCCATTCGTCGTTGTCGTAGGAGAGCGCGAAAATAAATTCCTTATCGTCGCCCGTCAGCGGAGACGGATTCGGCACGCGGAAATAGGCCGCGGTCTGTTCCGGGTTGACGGCGACGGTATCGACTTCCGTCCCCGCCGGAATCGTGATTTGCGTATCGGTGGCAAGCGTCCATTCGTCCGGCTCCTGACGCGTCACGGTCAAATCCTGTTTGAGCGTCAGCGTAAAGCCGCTCCCGTAGAGCAACTCGCCCTGCAACTGGAATCCGTTCCCGGTCAGGCGGTAATTTCCGCCGGGATTCCACGTGCCGAACAGGTCGGAACGGGTATTCAACGGCGTATTTTCGGGATTTGTCAGGGCCAAACGATAGGAATCGTAATTTTCCCAGTCGATTTCGTCGGCGTCCTCGGGCGGCTCGGGATACGTAAAGTAGCCGGGGCCTGTCATGTCCATGGTCTGGACGAGCGTCCCGTCGGCGCGGTAGACAATGATTTCCCGCGAATCGTCCTCCATGGAAAGATTGATTACCGCGTAATCCCCCGCCGGAATATGAGCGTAATAGACCTCAAAGCTGAAAAATCCGGTATTATTCAGTACAATATTCCGCCCCTCTGAAGCTCTTAACGTCTCTTCCAACGGGAGTTCCGACGGACGGCCAATCCAGCGGTCGGAGTCTGTCGGGCCGTCGAACTCCAAGCCGAAACCGTCGAACCAGTCGGGGTACTCCGGATTCCTGACGGCCCACGCCTCCGCCGTATGGAAACTTCCGTCCGACGCGGCGTAACGGTACGGGACGCTGTCGCCGAGTTCCACGAACCATGATTCGTCGGCGCCTTTGTACGTATCGTTCAGGATGTCGGCGTCGCGGTCGAAGTAGAGCTTGACCGTCAGCAGTCCGTCGGCGAACGACGCAATTTCATAGGGGTTGAACCAGAAGGTCACGCCGTCCGGCTCAAGGGAAAAGGTGTAGTCGTCGGTCAGGTAATCGGCGACCATATAGCCGGGGGCCAAATCGGGGTAGACGGCGTCCAGCTCCTCCTCAAGACGGCTGTTGAGCGTTATCGCGCCTTCCGGCGTGAGCAGACTTTCCAGCGTGATTTCCGCGCCCGTGGACGTGTCGAAGTTCGAGACGGCGTAGCCGTAACTCTCGTGGACGCCCCCGGCGTACTCCGTCCACGCGTTCACGACGCTGACGGCCTGCGCGTCGGCGCGGCGAATCAACGTGCGCATGTCGCCGTACAACTCATAATTGCCGCCGCCGTCCTCCATGATTTCCGACAGCATGCTTTCGCGTTCCTCAAAGCCCTCCCGGGCGATACTCACGGCGTTTTCCCGGAAACGGTCCAGCGCGGCGGCGAGTTCCGGGTAATTTTCGCGGGTTTCGGCGTCGGCTCCGGGTAACTGCGTCTCCATACGGTTGACAACCGCGCTGAGGTCGTCGTCATAGTGGTAATCGACATCCGTTGTGAGGCCGAGCGCGGGACGGAACGCGACGGGAATTTCTTCAATTTCCGGCTCCGTCGTGACTTCCGGCGCGGCGTCGGGCGCGGACTTGCTGACGTTCCCGGCGGGCGTACCGCCGCAACCCGCCAGTAACGACAGGGCCAACAGCGCGGCGAGCAGTCCGGCGCGGAAGGAAGGTTTTTTCTTGCGCATATTTTCACGCTCCTTGTTTTTGTCGAATATGGCCCATCATAGCACACAAAGCCGCGCTTTGCAATCGGAAATTCCGGCGGGAGAGAGGCAATCGAACGCCGCGCTGGAAAGGGAAAGGCCGGGGAGGGGTTCAATTACGCGACCCTTGCCAAAAAAGGCTTTGCGCATGCCTACACATTTGAGGGAAGGGTTGCAATTCGCGTCCGTTTCGGCTATACTATGCGGCGGGAATCCGGGGAAGCATGGAATCCCGCGGCTTGCGCGTCGCCGCACGGACGCCGGGCCAACATCACATGATTCGTCAGGAGAGCAGAAGTATGAGCGCAATACACGATGTGGAAGTGAGAATCAACGCTTCCATGCAGAGCCTTATCCGTTTCGACCCGAATGTCAAAGCCTATGAGATTGAAGTTCCGCCGGACTGCTTCGCGCTGAAATTTCATCTCGACTACAACCCCGCCTATTATATCAGCATCCGGGCCGACCATGACGCGGGCCGCTACGGGTTCCAAGACCTTGACCCCGCTATGGGCGACTATATCGCCGGGACGGAAGTCCCCTATTACGAGTACTACGACGGCTATATTGTCCGGCTGGACAAGCGTCAGCCCTGTTTTGAACAGGATATGCGCATGACGATTCACATCAAAGCGGGTTCCTACGAGTTGGGCGAGGAGAATTACGAGATTCATTTGTTGCGGCGCTGTCTGCGCGAGGTGCGGAAACTGTTCCGCGAGAGCGTCCACGACGACACCGAGTATCAGGTTACGGTGCCCTACGCGCTTTACGTCCCTTCTGACTACGACCCCGCGAGAAAATATCCGATTGTCGTCGCCCTGCACGGTACCGGCGAGCGCGAGGAGCCGATTGAGGCGATTCTCGAAAAAATGGCAATGGCTACCGCGTGGGCCGAGGATTCCGAGCGCGGACACAATCAGTGTCTGGTACTCGTCCCGCAGTGCCGGATTCACTATAACGAGGAAGACAACTGGACTTCCCTTGTACAGTTCGTGAACGGTCATTCTAATTCTCCGTTCTGGCCCTTCCCGCAGTTGAAGGCGGTATGGAATCTGCTCCGCAAGCTGGTGGAACAGTACAGCGTGGACGAGCGGCGCATTTATCTGACGGGCGTCTCGTCGGGCGGTTTCGCGGCCTACGTGCTGGCGATGGAACATCCCAACGCCTTCGCCGGACTGATACCCGTCAGCGCCGCCGCCAATCCGGACAAAATCAATCTCTTAAAGGGTATCCCCATGTGGATTTTCCATTCCGACGACGACCCGATAATCGTGCCGTCGTGGACGCTGGAGCCGTGCATTGCCGCGATGGACCGCGCCGGGGTCAAGTACCGTCTGACGCGTTACCCGGCGGGTATGGTATTCTGGCAGTCGGGCCACTTCGCGTGGGAGGTCTGCTACCACAATCAGGAGGCGCGGGACTGGCTTTTCAGTCAGGCGATTTGAGTTCCAAAATTTCCGCCCCCGTATGCGTACAGTTTTGATTGACAAGCGGACATCCGACTTGAAACCCCTCCCCCTGTCCCCCTCCCCTTTTAGGGGCGGGGTACGAAAAGGGGCGAGGAATCCTAAATTTTGGATTTTCAGCGCGTTTCCGATTGAAATTTGCTCTGGTTATGGATTTTCAGCGCGTTTCCGGTTGAAATTCGCTCTGGTTATGGATTTTCAGCGCGTTTCCGATTGAAATTTGCTCTGGTTATCGCCTTTTCGGATTTTGTTCCCCCGCCCCTGAAAGGGGAGGGGGTCAGGGGGAGGGGTCTAGCGCACAGCCTGATGGAATTTCCGTCAAATTGTCCCAAACGGGCGCGGATTCCTCTTGCCTTTTTGCTGGAAATATGGTACGCTTACCCTGTGCGGCGTGAGGAGGCCGCGCCGCTGTGAAAATTATTGCGGAATCAGGGAGGATATTATGCAAAAGGAACTTTACCCGCTGAATGTAGGCCAAATGCTCCAGTACCTTCCCATACGCGAGACGGGGACGCAGCGCTGTTGCAATATCAGCGTGTTTTGCGGCTTGCAGTCGCCCATCGACTTCGGACTGCTCAAACACGCCGTGCAGGACGAGTTTGAGCGGGCGGACTGTCTGCGCCTCCGCTTCACCGCCCCCGACGCCGACGGGAACGTTATGCAGTACGTCGTCGACCATGACGACCGCGACGTGCCCTTTCTGGACTTGTCCGGCATGAGCATGACGGAGGCCGACGCCTATCTGCAGGCCAAGACCTATGAGGAGTTCAACGCGCCCGATATTCCCATGGCGGAATTTACCATGGTCAAAATGCCCGAGGGCTACAACGGACTTTATATCCACATCGACCACCGCCTGACCGATTCCACCGCGCTGATTGTCACCGTCAACGACATCATGGAAATTTACTGTCACTACCGTTTCGGTTCGGACTATCCCGCGCCGCTGGCGTCGTTCATCGAGGCGCTCAAAAAGGATTTGGCGAAGGCGAACAACCCCAAGCGGCAGGAAAAGGACGAAAAATTCTGGCATGAATGGTTAGTAGAGCACGGCGAGCCGATTTACTCCGACATCCAAGGCCCGGGCGTGTTGCGGGCGAGCCGGAAAGCCCACGGCGACCGTACCTTATGCGCGGCGGACGTGGAGAAAGTCGACCGTTCCGTTGGTATCGCCGACTTCCACCTTGAACCCGAGGCCACGCAGAATATGATGGACTTCTGCATGAATCACCAGATTTCCATGACGAACCTGATACTGCTTGCCATGCGGACGTATCTTTCCAAGATGAACGGCGGACAGCAGGACATTACGTTACGGAACTTTGTCTCCCGTCGCTCCACGCGTGAGGAGTGGACATGCGGCGGCAGTCGTACGCTCTCTTTCCCGTGCCGGACGATTATCACGCCCGATACGGAGTTCCTTGACGCCGCCTATAAGGTACAGGACGCGCAGAACAAGGTATATCTCCACAGCAATTTCGACCCCATCCGCCTCAAAGCGATGTTGAAAGAGATGTACCCCACGCCGGACGATACGGAGTATATCAGCATGTCGCTGACGTACCAGCCTATGCCCGTGCGTATGCAGAACGAGCATTTGAAGGGAATCAAAGTGCGGAGCGTATGGTATCCGAACGGCGCCGCGACGAAAAAAATCTACCTCACCGTCACGCACAGCACCAACGACGGCGGACTGATTTTCGACTATCACTATCAAAAGGCGTCCCTGACCTATAAGGACATGGAACTGCTCTATTACTATATGATGAAAATCATCTACAAGGGCATGGCGGAACCCGATATGACCATCGGCGAGATTATCACCGCGATTTAAGCGCAACGTTCCAACCGCGGGCAATCAATATAAGGAGGAATCCGACATGGACGAACAGAGAAAAAAAGAGTTTCTAGGACTGGTGGCGCAGTACTGCGAGACCCCGGAAAACGACCTCAAGCCGGAAATGCGTTTCCGTGAAGATTTGGGATTCAATTCCCTGAATTTCATGGCGTTTCTGGGCGACATTGAGGATACGTTCGACGTGGAACTCGACGAGGAAAAGGCCGTCACGCTGACGACTATCGCCCAAGCGCTGGAGTATCTGGAGGAACTGAGCGCCGAGGAGGCGTAAGCGGACGCAAGTAAGGAGGGAGATTAATGTCGGAACTGAGAATCATCCCTGAAATCATCCGCCGGAGCGCGGAACAGTACGCCGACCGTCCGGCGATTCGCTGGGCGGTTCGCAAGACGACCGAAGAGCGCACGTATACGCAACTCAACGACGCCCGGAAGCGCGTCCGGAACGCGATGTCAGCGCGGGGGTTCGCCGGGGCGCATATCGCCCTGATTGGCGCGAGTTCCTATCCGTGGATGGCGTCGTATCTGGGCCTTGTCAGCGGGAAGTTTACCGCCGTCCCCCTTGACGCCGGACTGCCTCCCGCCGAATTGATTGACCTGCTCAACCGTTCCGATTCGCAGGCGTTATTTCTGGGAAGCAAATTAAGCGCTTTGATTCCCATGGTCAAGGAATCGTGTCCGGCGGTACGGCTCATCATCATGCTGGAGGAGACGCCGTCGGACGGCGCGGACAACGCCGTGATTTCGTTCGGCGATTTGCTGTCGGAGGCCGTCGCCAACGCCGACGCCGATTCCCCCGCTGAGGACGACGTTTGCACGATTATTTACACGTCCGGCACGACCGGCAAAAGCAAGGGCGTCATGCTCACGCAACGCAACCTCTACGACAATATGGCCAACGTGATTGTCAGCGTTGACCCGGGCGCCGTCATGCTGACCGTACTGCCGATTCATCACGCCTACTGTCTGGTCATGGACTGGCTGATGGGCTTTAACAAGGGCGCCACGCTCTGCATTAACGATTCCTTACTGCACATGATACGCAATATCGGCAAATTCCAGCCCGATATTATGCTCATGGTGCCGCTCATGATTGAGACGCTCTGCAAACGCTTACAGGCCGCGGAATCCGAAGGCCCCGACGCCGTGCGCGCCATTCTCGGGCCGAATCTGCACAGAATCTACTCCGGCGGCGCACACCTTGACCCGTACTATATCGGCGCGATGAAAAAGTTCGACGTGGACATCTACGAGGGCTACGGCATGTCGGAATGTTCGCCGACTATCAGCTCTAATACGGAGGTAGGCAATAAGCCCGGTTCCGTCGGACGCTTGCTCGGCAATGTCGAGGCGCGTTTCGAGAACGGAGAGTTGCAAGTGCGCGGCTCGTCGGTCATGAAGGGCTACTACAAAATGCCCGCGGAGACCGCCGAGGCCCTCAAAGACGGCTGGCTGCATACCGGCGACTTGGGCCATATCGACGAGGACGGCTACTTGTTTATCACGGGCCGCCTCAAAAACCTGATTATCCTCTCCAACGGCGAGAACGTGTCGCCGGAGGAAGTGGAGGGACATTTCGCGCTGGAAGCCCTGATAGGGGAAATCGTAGTCACGGGCGAGAGCAACGGCCTGACGGCGCGGATTTTCCCCGACCCGGATACCGTTGAGAAACAGGGCCTTGACGCCGACGCCGTCCGCGCCGCCTTGCAGGACATCATCGACCGCTACAACAAATCCCAGCCCACCTACCGTGCCGTTACGAAACTTGTGATACGGAAGTATCCGTTCCTGAAGAGCGCGACGCGGAAAATCAAGCGTCCCTTGGCGGAAATCGACGCCCCCGCCGAGGAAGCGTAACGAACCCTACGCGCCCCCCTAAATCCCCCCTTTCAGGGGGGACTTTCTTTTATTCGGACGTTCCCCCGCCCCGGAACGGGAAGGAAGTCAGGGGGTAGGGTTTTCAGTCCGTAAGTTTCCGCCGCTCCAACGAAAACTTTACGCATACGAAAGCCTTTGACAAACGCTTAGAATGAGACTATGATAGAGGACGCGTAAGGGGGGCGAGACGTATGACGAAGGACGCGTTGCGCGAGAAGGCGAACGAACTGCCGCTACTGCCCGGCGTATACCTCATGATGGACCGTACCGGGAAGGTGATATACGTCGGGAAGGCGAAGAAGCTGAAAAACCGCGTGAGCCAGTATTTTCAGGACGGCGCGAACCATACCGACAAAACGCGCCGCATGGTGTCCATGATTGACCGCTTTGATACGATTATCGTCAGCAGTGAATTTGAGGCGTTGATTCTGGAGAACTCCCTGATAAAACGCCATATGCCGCATTATAACATTCTGCTGAAGGACGATAAGGGCTACCCGTTCGTACGCATGAGCGCGGAGGAGTACCCGCGCTTTACGATAGCGTCGCGTTACGCCGACGACGGGGCGCGGTACTTTGGGCCGTTCGGCGGACGTAGCGAGACACGCGCCGCGCTTGACGCCGTACTGTCCGCGTTACGCCTGCCCACGTGCCGGAAGCGTTTCCCGCGGGACATCGGCGCGGAGCGTCCGTGCCTCAACTACCACATGGGCCGCTGTGACGGGTTCTGCCGTCCGGAGATGAGCGCGGAGGAGTACCGGAAACGTATGGAACAGGCGGCGCGTCTGTTGAACGGGAGAGCGAAGGAGTTATTGAAGGAGCTGACCGCCGATATGGAAGCCGCCGCCGACGAACTGCGCTTTGAACAGGCGGCGCAACTGCGCGACCGTATCGCGGCTATCAGCGCGTTGGCGAACAAGCAGACGGTCATCGCCGGACTTTGCGCCGATACGGACATATGGGGCTTATGTATGGGCGAGGGCAAGAGCTGTTGCGCGATACTGCATATGGAAAACGGGAACTTGGTCAGCCGGGAAACGTCGTTCTTCCAGACGCCGTTGGAGGAATCGGAGGCGGAGACGCTGTCGGCGCTGGCGGCGCAATATTATTTACCCCGCGCCGTACTCCCGCACGAAATTCTCATGCCCGTGGACGGCGAATGGGACGCGTTATCGGACGCGCTGACAAAGCGGGCGGGGCGTAAGGTATGGGCGCACGTACCGCAACGGGGCGAGAAGGCGGACTTACGCGCTATGGCCCAGCGCAACGCCTTGGAGGAATCGCAACGCGCCACGACGGAAGCCGAACGCGTCGCGCATACGCTCGAACGCTTGGCGAAGATGTTAAACCTTGACGCGCCGCCGGAACGGATGGAGAGTTACGACATCTCGAACACGGGCAAGAGTGACATTGTCGCGTCGATGGTGGTCTATAACGGCGTCCGTCCGCTCAAATCGGCGTACCGGCGTTTCCATATCAAGGACTTGGACGCGGCCCCGGATGATTACGCGTCCATGCGGGAAGTGATACGGCGCAGACTGCAACGCGCCGCCGACGGAGACGAAAAGTTTTTGCCCCTGCCCGACGTATTCCTGATTGACGGCGGCGAAACTCACGCGAAAACCGCGCTGGAAGTTATAGAGAGTTTCCGATTGACAATCCCCGTATTCGGCATGGTCAAGGACGACCGTCACCGGACGCGGGCATTAGTGACGCCGACGGGGGAGGAAATTGGAATCGCCGCCGCGCCCGCCGTATTCGCGCTCATCGGACGCATACAGGAGGAAACCCACCGTTTTGCCATTACGTTTCACCGCGAGACGCATAGAAAGAGCGCGTTGCAATCGCAACTGGACGCCGTGCCGGGAATCGGGCCGAAGCGTCGGGAGGCGTTGCGCAAGCGGTTCGGGAGCTGGAAGGCGATACAGGCCGCGGATGTGGAGGCGTTAGCGGAAGTCGTGCCGAAGGATGTCGCCGAAAATCTGTGGCGGATGTTCCATGAGCCGGAGAGCGCGAAAAAATAATGCCCCAAAGATTGCGGACGTTGCGCGGGACGGAGAGCGCGAAAAAATAACGTCCCCAAAAAATTGCGGATGTAGCGCGGGACGGAGAGCGCGAAAAAATAACGTCCCCAAAAAATTGCGGATGTAGCGCGGAAATCAGCGCGGTAAAACGGAGGAGTAATGATGTCGGACGTGTTCATCAGTTATCACAGGTCAGAGGGAACGTCGGCTCTCGTGCGCCGTATCGCCGACGAACTCGAAAGCATGGGCGTTTCCTGCTGGTACGATACCAAAGACCCCGACCCCGGTTATTTTACTCAAACGATTGAACGGGAAATTTTGCGTTGCAAAGTGTTCCTGTTAATCTGGGACGAAGGCGCGAACAATTCCGAATGGTGCCTTACCGAAACTTATACGGCCTTTGAAGGCGAAAACCATGCTGTCCGGATTCCGTTTCAAATCGGACAGTTCACAAAACACCCTGAAATGGCCTTTTATATGCAGCGTTGTCAAATTTTCTCCCATGAATCTCCCGAAAATGCGGATATTACGAAACTTATAGTTAAAATTTCCGCTTATATTGAGAAAACGTCCGTAAAAACGAATGAGCCGCCTTTGAGAGTCGCTCAATCGTCCCCGGAAACGCAAAAACCGCTTGTAAAAATCATCAAAAGCGGCCCTTGCGGTGACAATGTGACATATACTCTTGACGCAAGCGGCCTCTTGACGATTTCCGGTAGTGGAAAAATGAGGGATTATGACTATAGTAATACGCCTTGGTGGAATCAACGCGAACTGATTCTCCATGCGCAAATCCAAAGCGGTGTAACATCTATTGGAGAGTATGCTTTCTACGGTTGTGGCAAGTTAAACTCTATCAGAATTTACAACAGCGTAATGGAAATTGGAGCATGCGCTTTTTGTCATTGTCACAATCTAAAAGCTCCCAAATTTCCTAATAAGCTGACCGTAATCGGAGAAGGCGCGTTTTTCTCTTGCAGTAGTTTGGCGCTTGTCAGGATTCCCGATAGCGTGAAAAAAATCGAGTGGGCCGCTTTTCAGCGGTGTACTAATCTGATAAGTATCAGACTTTCCAAACAAATAACTGAAATAGAAATGGGAACTTTCCAACAGTGCGTCAGATTGACAAGCATTAAAATTCCCGATAAGGCGTTTGAAATTGGACGTTGCGCTTTTGACGGTTGTGTGAGTTTGGAGAGCGTCATTATTCCGGACACGATAAATTATATTGACGAGTACGTTTTTTTTGGTTGCGATAGCCTGAAAAGCGTCAGTGTTCCGGCAAACGCAAAAATAGCCGCTAACGCATTTCCCGACACTACCGAAGTCATACGCCGCGAATAACAAACGCTCCCCCGGACGGCTATCCGGGGGAGTTTATAATCTTCCGTTCAATTCGCCGACATAATCTTTACGCCGCTGGCGGGGAAACCCGTCTCCGACATCGCTATGTCCGCGATACGCGCCACGTCTTCCGCCTGTAGGGCCTCGTCGCCCGTGGACACCACCACGCTGACGCTACCGTCGCCCATGAACGCGACGCAGTCCTGATAGCCTTTCGCCGTTACGAGATTCTCAATGTGCGCCTCTTTCATGGTATAGTTCGCCAAGACCTGTATGCCCTCCGAGGCCTCATTGAGCGCGGCTTCCGACGCGTCGGGCTGTTGGGCGGCCTCCTGCAAGAGCGATACGGCGTTATCCCGCGCCTGCTGACGCGTCAGGCGCGCCGAGGCGAAGTAATCGCCGCCCGTATAGGCCGCCGCGCCCGTGACCAGTCCCGCGCCGCCGCCCGTACCCGCGACGGCTCCCGCTCCGCTCGCCGCGTCCGCGACCGAATGGAGCTTTGAGACCGGTCTGCTCGGTATAGACTCTCCCGAAAGAAAGTATATATCAAACGTGATCCTCCGTCTGCATCTCGCC
>JAFSOM010000272.1 GCA_017447005.1 Oscillibacter sp. | reverse complement strand
CTATTCTCCTGAGCGTAATCCTATTGAAAAGGCGTGGGCGAATATGAAACGCTGGCTTAAACAGCATATGCGTGATTTTTCTTCACTTGATGACGCCATTGAAGCGGCATTAGATTATATTTCTAAAGTTGGATGACTATATCCGCTGGACTACTGGAACTTATTCCAAGTCATTGAAGTCGAATTTGCCCCGCCCTATGACGGTCACTCGCCCGATGAAGCGCTTGAACGTATCCGTCGGACGTTCTGCGATAACGCGGCGCCGCAATATAACAATGCCGCCGCCGGATGAAGCCCGCCGCCTGACGGACGCGGAACTTGCGAAGCTGGAACGGCGGGTGTCGCGGGTTTATCAGGAAGCGCGGGACGGTTTGCAAAAAACCGTGGACGATTACTTTGCGCGGTTCCAAGAGCGCGACGAGGAAATGAAGGCGCTGATTGGAACCGTTCAAAACGGGCGGACATGGACGGAGAGCGATTACAAGCAGTGGCGGTTGAATCAGATTGCGCGTGGAAAACGCTTTGAGGCGTTGCGGGATAAAATGGCGGAACGCTATACCAGCGCGAACGAAACCGCGATGTCCTACGTCAACGACAAAACGCCCGGAATCTACAGCCTGAACCGCAACTACAGCGCCTACGTTATCGACAAGGCCACGGGCGGCGCGCTGACGCTCGGGCCGGACGGTCAGACGCTCAACGCCGATTTCATCCTGTACGACGAACAGACCGTAAGGCGGCTTATTGTCGAGGAACCGGACGTTATGCCCTATTACCCGCCGGAACGCGCCGTACAGCGCGGGATTGACCTTGCCTACGGGAAATCGCAGATTACAAAAAACGTCGTCAGCGGCATTTTACAGGGCCTCAGCGTCAAGCGAATGTCGGACGCGTTGCAGGAGCGCGTTCAGACGATGGAGCGTAACAGCGCGATTCGGGCCGTCCGCACGTCCGTCACGGCGGCGCAGAATGCCGGACGGATGGACAGCTACCGCGCCGCGCAGGACATGGGAATCAAGCTCAAAAAACGCTGGCTCGCCACGCTGGACGGGCGGACGCGGCACAGTCACAGACGGCTGGACGGGGAGACGCGGGAGACGGAGGAGGCGTTTTCTAACGGCTGTCTGTACCCGGGCGACCCGCGAGGCGCGCCGCATGAAACGTACAACTGCCGCTGTACGCTCATAGCGTCATTGCCGGATTTTGACCTCTCCCCCGGACAGCGCAGGGCGCGTGACCCTGTAACCGGGGATTCCGTTGTAATTGACTATACGACGTATCCGAAATGGATGGAATCTTTAAAAACGCAACACGGCGAAAAAACTGTTGACATTGCGCTCAAAAAGGCGCATAATGAGATTGCCGACAGGGAGCAGCATAAAGTCTACAAAAAACTTCTCGGTAAAGAAATTCCGACAAGTTTTCAAGACTTTCAACGCTTGAAATATGAACAGCCGGACAAATGGGAGCAAATAAAAGGCCTGCGTCAATATAAAAAACGAGTGCCTGAAGCGCAAATGGCTGATTACGAAGCGTATCAAAAGCTCTCTGAAATGGATTTAAAGGGCACGGTTCGCGTACCGCCCGAACCGATTGACGCGGATTCGCTTGAATTTAAAGACGAGCATGGAACGCGCCACGGATGTACCATTGAAGACGCTCGAAGTTATATTAAAAACGCTAAGTGCTCTATCCTACGTACAAGATGGAATGGCGAGCATATTAACTATTATTCCTTTGAAGGCGCGGCGTATGTGGAGGCCGAAAGCCAGAAAATCAACACCGCGTTTTCCTCAAAGGATTTCGATGTCGCCACTCAGAAAATACTGGAGGTATTTCGATGAATACCGTAGAATGTCCTGTGATTGGCGGTCAAATTAACGGCGATGATTGCTATTTGATATGCGAAGTCGCGGATAATATGATTAAGCCGTCTGTCCTTTATAATCAACCTTCCGTTCTTCCGGAGGGCGTCATCTGGAATGACGCGCTCAAAGCCAAGTGTTTGAACTGCCAGTATCATAGCGATTAGGTCGTGAATTACAATGTATGAAACCAGCGCAACTACCTATCGCAAGGAATTTTCGTCAATACGTTCTTCCGGCACGAAATCCGGCGTCTATATTACGGTTGAAGTCGTTGACATTCCCTGCGAACAACAGGGGTTCGGGACGCGCTGAACGAATTTTGCTCCAAAATCCGCCGCGTAGTTGAATAAGGAGTAATTAAAATGAAACCCGAATACGCAATCCGCGCAAAAGCCTTGACCGTCGCGGAGATTTTACGCGAGGAAGGCCTTACCGTTTCTCAGGGTTTTGAAGCGCTGGAACGGGCGAAGGAAATTTGCCGTATTGTCTTACATGATGACACCGCCACGGAAAATGACGGTTCCGTGACGGATTGAGGCTTGTCACGAAAACCAAGCTGAAAGGAATGCGGATTGTATGGCTTTGATTCATTCCGATAAGACCGACGCTAATACGAAGGAGTTATTCAATCTCCACGCTACGCTTCGCCTAGACGCGGACGAATACATTAAGACGCTGGATATAGCCACCGCGAAAACGGAAGCTCTGATTGAAAAAACGGAGCGGCTTGCGGCTCTCCTCAATACCGTAAGTAGCAAGGCCGCTTCCGTTCCGGGCGCGGATTAGGCGCCCGCAAGTTTGAGCAACGCGGACACCTGGAAAATGAACAGCAGAAGAATACAGCCTCCAATCAGTAGCATTAAGGCACCCCGGCGAAAGTCTCTCCGGCTGTCCGCTTCCTTTCCCTCCAGATACGCGAGATAGTCGCGGCCTTTGTCCGTGATTATCGCCGCTTTCGGAATCATGTCGCCGGATTTTTCACGCGCTTCGTCAAACAGGCGCGGATTTGTGACAACGCCCGTTTGCGCAAGCCCGAAATGTTCCAGACGGCGGATGATTTTGCGATTGGTGTCCTCTACCAGTATCGCGCCTTCCGAGGACAGTATTTTCAGCAGTTCCATTTCCTCTTTTGACAGCACAATTTCATCGAAACTCATACGCCCGCCTCCTTTCCGCGCATTCTATCACGCGGCGCGGAAAGAGACAAGCGAACATTTGCAAACGGCGTCAGGCTAATCAGGCCTGACGCTTTTGTTATGCCCGAAAGGACGCGACGCCATGCCGGACAACGTACAGGTTCACATCACGGACAACAGCGACGCCGTAGGCGCGGAATTTGAATCACGCGTTCTCCGCGCTCTGGAGGAATGCGGGCTTGTCGCCGAAGGATACTCCAAAAAGCTGGTCAAGGTGGACACGGGCAATCTGCGCAACTCCCTCACACATCAGGTTGTCCCCGACGAACGCGCCGTTTACGTCGGCACGAACCTTGAATACGGCGTCTATCAGGAATTAGGCACGGGACAATACGCGGAGGGCGGCGGGGGCCGTCCCACGCCGTGGGCCTATCAGGACGCGAATGGAAACTGGCATACGACATCCGGCGTCAAGCCCGCGCCGTTTGTCAAGCCCGCCGTCGCCGACCATATTTCCGATTATCAGAAAATCATCGAAGGCGAATTGAAAGGCTCGAAAGCCTTATCGCAAACTTATTATTCGTCAGCCGTTCCGTTTGGGGCGACTGGCTCTTTTTATGCCCGCGCAAGGCTGGCGTCCAGTTGAAAAACCGGGCGCGGCGGTTCGATTCCGTCCGGGGGCGCATTCGGCGAAAGAAACCGGACGCGGTTCCATTCGTCGAAAATTCTCACCGTAGCACCCGGGAAAAACTGCGATATGGAGGATTCATACCATGGCTGAAACGAAAACGCGCACAAATTTTGAGACCCTTATCAAAGGGTTCGCTTCCGATGACGGGAACATTCCGGCTTCCGCGCTGAACGCGGTTGCGGCGGCGGTCCGGAGCGCCGTCGGCAATGAGTACGTGGAGAAAGAGCGGTACGCCGCGAAGCTGGAGGAAATCCGCAAGCTCAACGAGGAAAAGCAGACCGCCGCGGATAACGCCGCCACCGCCGTTGACTGGAAAAAGCGGTATGAGGACGAACACGCCGCTTTTGAGACCTACAAAGGCGAAATCGCCGCGAAGGAAACGCTCGAGGCGAAACGGACGGCCTATCGCGGACTGCTTGCGGACGCCAACGTCGCGGAGAAGTACCGCGACAAAGTCCTGAAGTACACGGACTTCAACGCCGTGGAGCTGGACGATAAAGGCAAGCTCAAAGGCGCCGCCGCGCTGCTCCGCGCCGTCAAGGAAGAGTGGCCGGAGTATCTCGAAACCGTCACGGAGGGCAGCGCCGTACAGACGCCGAATCCGCCCGCGAACAACGGACCCGGCGCGAGAACCAGAGAGGACATCATGAATATCAAAGACGCCGCGGAGCGTCAGCAGGCAATCGCGGAGGAACTCGCCAAAAGCTCCGGCCTGTTCTGACGCTCCAACCGGCGGGAAGGAGCGAATCTTATGGCGAAAGAAGGATTAAGGACTTGCGAAAAAATAATCTTTGCAACTATGGCTTTGGTTGATAATGTGGTATAATGAAAAGAAAAAGCAAAGGAATGAGCGGAAATGAACCGGAAACTGTTTGACAGCCTGAACGAAAAGCAACAGCGCCTGTAT
>JAFSOM010000025.1 GCA_017447005.1 Oscillibacter sp. | reverse complement strand
GCCGTCCACGGCGAGGATTTTCAGGCCGTCCGCCATCGCCATATTGTGCGCGTAATAGTACATCGTGTAGCCAATCGCGGCGGGGGAATCCTCAAAGGCGGCGACGGCCTCCACCAAGTCGCCCATCTCGCCGCGTACCATCTCCCGGGGGGCTTCCGCCAAAGGTTCGCCCATCATGACAAGATTTTCCATCGCCGTCTGACTTCCGGCCTCCTCATCGCGCTGGAACGCGACTATGTCGAGATTCTCCCCGCCGACTTCCGCCCAGTTCGTGATTGTCCCGTTATAAATGCCCCGCAACTGGTCTTGCGTGAGACTGTCCACGGGGTTTTCCGCGTTCACGATGAACACCAGCGCGTCAATAGCGAATGGGGACATATCCCAATCATAACCGCCGTCGTCCTTCTCCGCCCACACCACCGGGGCGGGTTCGGCGGCGAGCAGTACGTCCGCGTCTCCGTTCATCAAAGCCCGGTAGGAACGGGTCGTCTTGGAGAAGTGAATCAAGTCCGAGACCCGCGCACGGCTTTCGCCCAAGAGTACGCTTGCGACAGCCTGTCCGAGCGGAACCGCCGACGTTGAGCCGTCGAGCCGGGGGAAATTGCTCCGCGTGAACACGAACTGATTTTCCCCGACCGGGGCCGCCTCCGAGGGCGCGTCCTGTTCCATGGAATCCGGCGCGGAAACTTCGGTACTCGCCGGATGAGTTTCGGCGTCCGCCGGGGGGGCGTTGTCCGCGCCGCAAGCGGTCAGGACGCAGAAGGCCGCGAACAGGGCCAGCAGGGAGGAAATAAGTTTACGGTTCATGGTGCGGTACTCCTTTCCGGACGGGGAACTTGCCCCGCCGTGAACGCCGCGCTTCCGCAACGTTCGACTATATTGTAAATCAATGACAGGGGAAATGTCTTGTCAATTCAAAGAAAAAAAAGAGACAATCCCGTAACAAATTTGAGGGAATGTAACATTTTTTACAGTTATTTTACGGGGATTTTACGGCTTTTTTACAGAAATTGGCTTTTCCGGATTTTCCTCCCGGAGACGTTTTTTTCGATTGCGCTCTTTCTTTTCCCTGAACAGCGCCGATATATAGACAGATAAGCGGAAATTTGCCCCGCGATTTGGAAAAAATTGAAACGAGAGCGGCTCCCCGTTCCCCGCAAGCGGATTTTATCCCGCCCGACGACATCCCCTTTTTTATGATACCATATTCCCCGCGCCGATTCAACCTTGAGACGCCGTCAAAACGTACTTTTTCCGGCGGGATTTTCGTCAAAACGACGGGGCTTTCCCCGGAGAGCGCGCCGAAAATTTTGACGTTTACTTTTCCCGCGCCCTATGGTATGATTCCAGACGGCAATTTCCGCGACCGCGTCTTTCCTTATCCCCTTTTCAGGCCATAAACGGAGGTTTTTCCATGAATCAGAAAACGCGTTCCTGTCTGGCCCTGTTCCTTGTCCTGTGTACCCTGTTCTCCCTGACCCTTCCCGCCGCCGCCTACTCTGACGCGTTCGGCGAAGAGGTTCAGCAAACGGATACCGTCGTACATCAGAACAGCCGCCTGTCCACGAATGTCTTTTGGAGTTCCTACTACTCCAACTTTCGCACGGAAAATTTTGTCACCTATCAGCCCAACGGAACCGTCAAGCCGCTTGTCACCTACGGCGACGCGCTGACGGATGTCAGTACCATGTCGCGGGCGGTCAAGTATCTGGAGTCCACAGGCTACCGCGTCGTATGCGGCATTAACGGCGACTTCTTCAATACGAAAAACGGCTTGCCCGTGGGCCTCGTGGTCACGGACGGCAAACTCCGCACGACCGACGCCGGATATTACGCCATTGGTTTCCGCGCCGACGGTAGCGCGATTCTCGGGAAACCCGCGCTGAAAGTCCACGCCGATTTCGGCTACAAAATCTATGAGGAGAGCGGCTACGGCACGGAAGTCGTGCGCGATATTGCCGCCGTCAACAAGGCCCGCGTGTCGACGGGCGGCATTTACCTGTTTACCCGCGACTTCAACGCAAGTCACACCACCGGCAATACGGAAATGGGCCTTGACGCCGTCTGTACCATTACAAGCGGCTCGCTGTCCATCGGCGGTACGGTCAAAATGCGCGTGGAACAGGTACTGGAGACCTCTAAGCCGACGCCCGTCGGGAATAATCAAATTGTGCTTTCCGTCAACCTGAAATCGAACGAGTATTGGCAGAAAGCGTTCCGGAATCTCCCGATAGGCTCGGAAATTACGCTCACCGTCACCGCCGCCGACGAACGCTGGAACGCGGTACAGCAGGGCCTTGGCGCGTTATACCTCCTAGCCGAAAACGGCAAGATTGTCAACACGACGCAGACTTCCAGAGGCCCCCGAACCGCCGTCGGACAGAAACCGGACGGTACCATTATTTTCTATACGGTCGACGGACGAATCAGCGGGCACTCTATCGGCGCGACGCTCTATCAGACCGCGCAACGCCTTCTCGAATTAGGCTGTACTACCGTGCTGGGCCTCGACGGCGGCGGCTCCACGACCATTTCCGTATCCATGCCCGATTCCAAGACCGCCGCGACGATTAACACGCCGTCGGAAGGGGCCGAACGCGCCGTATCGAATAAGCTCTTCCTCGTCTCCACGCAGAAAGCGACCGGGACGCTTGACCACTTCTATTTGCGTCCGGAGTATGCCTACGTACTGGCGGGCGGCAAAGTTCCGATTCACGTTTCCGGCGTGGATACCGCCTATTTCCCCATGAACGCCAATTACACGCTCTCCGCGTCCGCCGGAACTGTCAGCGGAGACGTTTTGACCACGCCCAAAGGCGGCGGCGTTGTAACTGTGACCGCGTCGGGACAGAAGAAAACCGGCTCCACAGTCGTGGAAGCCGTCGCAACGCCCGATTCCCTGACGGTACGCGACCAGAGCGGGACGGCAATTACCGAATTGAAACTTGCGCCCGGTTATTCCGCGCAGTTGTCCGCCACCGCCTCCTATCGGCACTTGAAATTACAGGCGGAAAGCTCCGCGTTCACGTGGTCAAATCTGACCCGTTCCGGGGAAATTACCCCCACAGGCTATTATACCGCCAAGACGCCGGGAGACGATAAAATTACCGTTACGTGCGGCGGACGTACTTTGACGATTCCCGTCACGGTTTCCCGCGTGCGGCTCTCCGAGTTGGAGGACTTTGAAGAAACGCCGTCGGGTACTGGCGAAGGCGCGACGCTGGTCAACGTCGTGGGCGGCGAGTTCGCCCATTACGGACGCGGCGCCGGGGAACTGCATTATGATTTGAGCGGCGCCATGCCCACCGTCGCGCAGGACAATTCCACCAGAATGACGCCCGAACAAATCGCGGAACTGTCCGGTAGCGACCTCATCCCCGAAGAAGGCATTCCCATTTCTACCGTCTCGTCGGGCGTGTACGGAGAGGATACGCAAATTATCCCCGACGAAATCGACGAAGACGCCGATACCGAAAACGCGCTTCCCGACGAAAGCGGCCCCGTCAGCGCGATGGGCATTCCCTCGGATACGCAGGAAGGCGCCGACACGGAAGATTGGCAAATCCAGAATCCGGAATCCAACGCCGTCTATGACGCCTCCGGGGAAGAAACGTTCGTGTACGGCGGCCTGACGTGGGACGACGCGCCGCAGTCCGGCGAAACGGTATGGCAAGAGGATTTGTCATGGAACGACGCGCTTGCCATAGACGACGGCGAGACGACCGCCGCGCCCGCCGCTGACGCGGACAACGATAAATCCGCCGACGATAACGCCACTAGCGAACCCGCCGACAATCCCGAACCCGTTGACGCTGACGACAGCGAATCCGTCGCTGACAAATCCGTCGGCAATCCCGAATCCGTCAACGCCAGCGACGCAAAATCCGCTGACAGTTCCGGCGTCACATCCGCCAACGGCGGCGCGGGCGCGGAATTAAGCGCGAGTTTGTCCGGAAGCGTCTCCGAGGAAAGCGGCGCCTTATGGCGTTACTCCCGCCCGATTCCCATGCCCGGCGTACCCTATGATACCGTGTCCATCTGGGTCAAGGGCGACGGCTCCGGAAACCGTTTCCTGTTGCTCTGCCGCGACCGCGACGCCAAAGAAATTCGCGTGCCCGTCACCGCGCTGGACTTCACCGAATGACGGCGCGTCCTCGTTCCGCTGGGCGCTACCGGCTATTCTATCGTCGGTTACGCCGTATACGCGCCCTCCGGTACCATGGACGACCCCATTTTCGGCGAAACGCCCCGCAAAGGCGTGATTTACCTTGACCAGATGGTAGCCACGTACAACGACACCGTGGACATTCTTCCGCCAACCGTCACCATTTCGCGGAGCGATAACGTCATCAAAGCCACGGTCAAGGACAGTCTCGACGGCGTTCTTCCCCGGAACGCGATTTCCGCGAAAGTCAACGGTCTGACCGTCGCCAGCGCCTATAGTACCGATACGGGCGTTGTCACAATCACGCTTCCCAAGGCGGGCACGTCGCAGGAACCGACCCGCGTCACCGTCACCGCGCACGACGCCTCCGGCAATATCGCCCGCGCTTCCGTGGACATTGAACCCTATAACGTCACCAATAAGTTTAACGATATTGAGGGCTGCTGGGCGGCGGATTATATCAACTTCCTCTATAACCGCAATATCGCCGAACCCTACGCGGACGGCGCCTATCACCCCTACGACATCATCACCCGCGCCGAGTTCGCCGTCATGCTCGCCCGCGCTATCGGTCTGGACGGGCGCACTTACGCCGACGTGCAATTACCCTACGCCGACCTTGACGAGATTCCCGCGTCGGCGATTCCGGCCTTGAAAGCCCTGTACGCTGAAAACATCATGCGCGGCGCCACCGGAGAGGACGGACAGCTTTACCTTATGCCGAACAGCGGTCTGACCCGCGCCCACGCTTCCGCGATGATTGGCAGAAGTCAGAAGTTAGGCTACGGTTCCGCCGATTTGCCGTTCCCCGACGCGAATACGATTCCCGCTTACGCCGTCCCGCATATCCGCACCATGGTTTTCCGCGGAATCTTGCAGGGCTACGCCGACGGTACGTTCCGTTCCGGCAGTAACATTTCACGCGGTCAAATGGCGAAAATCCTTTATCTGCTCGCCTGATTCCCCCTTTTAGTATGGGCGTTACGCTGAATCAAACTTGCCCTCATCCGGCGCTGCGCGCCACCTTCCCCCGTCGACGGGGGAAGGCCAAGACTATAGCGTAATCTTAACGACAATGCGGAATCATTGCGGGGTTGCGCCAAAAAGCCTTCCCCCCATCGGGGGGAAGGTGTCACGGCGTCAGCCGTGACGGATGAGGGGCAAATTTTATGACGCCTAAAAGAAGGGGTCTTGCGAACGCTACCAATAAACCGTCAACGGAAAAGGAGAACGCGCTTTATGAAAAACTGTATCATCACCATCAGCCGGGAATACGGCGCGGGCGGTCACTCCATCGGCAAACGCGTCGCGGAGGAACTCGGCATTCCGTTCTACGACCGCGACATCGTCAAGAAAACCGCCGAGGCCAGCGGCTATTCCGCCGAACTCGTCGAGACGGAGGGAGAGGACATTTCCCGCACCGATTCCATACTACGCGGCATTGTCGCTTCCAGCGTGTTCTACAGCGACAGTCAGGACGTGATTCACGACGTACAGCAGGCCATTATTTTACGTTTCGCGCAGGAGGGGCCGTGCGTGATACTGGGCCGTTGCGCCGACGAAATCATCCGTAAGGCCGGGATTGACGGCTTGCACGTATTCATCTACGCCGACGACGTGCACCGCGCCATGCGCGTCAGCGAAATGCTCGGACGCTCCAACGCGACCGAAATTCAGCGTCTGATGTCGCGCAAGGACGCCAGCCGCCACGCCTATTATAACCGTTACACGGGCAAGAAGTGGGGCGATGGACGCAATTATCATATCACGCTTGACAGCGGCGTTTTGGGCTATGATTTATGCGTCAAGCTGATTGTCGCGGCGGCGTCGGAACTCGGAAGCCGTGAGGAATCCGCGCCCGTGCGGACGAAGAAGGCCAAATGAGCGGATGAAGAAGGCGAAACAAGATGTTTGAGGGATTTTCGCAGGCTACCGTTGATTTTATGTGGGGCATTCGCTTCAATAACAACCGGGAATGGTATCAGGCGCACAAGGACGAGTATTTGACCTTTTTCTATCAGCCCATGACGGAGCTTGCCGACGAAACGCTGGAATTTTTGAGCGCGAAGCGTCCCGACGACGGCCTCATCCGCAGAGTGACGCGGATTTACCGCGACGCCCGCCGCCTGTTCGGACGCGGCCCCTATAAGGACCATTTATGGTTTACGGTCGAACGCCCTACGGAACCGGGCGGAGAATGGACGGGAAAGCCCGCGTTCTGGTTTGAACTCGGCGCGGATTATTGGAGTTACGGCTTGGGCTACTGGATGCCGAAACCCGTCACCATGGCGAAACTCCGCGCCAAAATCACCCGCGAACCGGAGCCTATGGAACGCCTGACGCGAAAACTGAATCGTAACCCGGAGTTTACGTTAGACACGGAGAACTACCGCCGTCCCCGCGCCGACGCGCCGTCGGAACTGCTCGCGCCGTGGTACCGCGTCAAATCGTTTGCGATAACGCATACGGAACCGCTCACGGAGGAGTTGTACAGCCGCGCTATCGTAGAGCGGATTCAAACGGGCTTTACGTTTCTCTTGCCCTACTATGACTGGTTGCAGTCCCTTGACGCGGAGCCGGAGCCGGATTTGTACGAGCGCAAAACGAAAGCGGGTCATACGTAACTATTTGAAATCCTGTAGGCGTTAGGTTGGATAAAACTTGCCCTCATCCGGCGCTGCGCGCCACCTTCCCCCGTTACCGGGGGAAGGCCAAACTTGATAGCGTAATCGTTAAAACTTTGCGGGGTTGCAACAAATAAAGCGATAACGGATTAGAGGGAATGATAACGAAAGGAAGCGGAAACTATGAAAGAGTGTCCCAATCGGGAAACGGCGTTAGCGTTGCTGAAAAAGTACAATCAGGAGCCGTACCACATCCGCCACTCGCTGACGATGGAGGGCGTCATGCGCTGGTACGCGAACGAACTCGGGTTCGCCGACGACGCCGATTTTTGGGCCGCCGCCGGACTGCTTCACGATATAGACTTTGAGCGCTGGCCCGACGAACATTGTCAAAAGGCCCCGGAACTGCTCGCGGAAATCGACTGTTCCCCGGAACTCGTTCACGCCGTTTGCAGTCACGGCTACGGCATTTGCTCGGACGTGGAGCCGACGGAACTGATGGAAAAGGTACTGTTCGCGGCGGACGAATTGACGGGATTGATATTCGCGGCGGCGAAAATGCGTCCCAGTCACAGCGTACAGGACATGGAGGTGAAGTCGCTGAACAAGAAGTTCAAGGACAAGCGTTTCGCGGCGGGCTGTTCGCGTGACGTTATCCGTACCGGCGCGGAGCGTCTCGGATGGGAGTTGCCGGAACTGATGGAGAAAACCATATCCGCCATGCGTTCGTGTGAGGACGAGGTCAACGCGGCTATGGCCCCGCTGGAGGGCGGCTGATATGCCGTCGAAGTACGTCAAAACCCCCGGAGGCATATTCGTTCCGGGGGAGCGGTATACTTATGAATCCAGCGAGATATTCCTTTCCATAGTGCAAGCGGAGTATCAACATGAAATCGACCGCGCCGCCGCGCTTGATTCTAAACTTGGTATTTCCCTTCCTGTAATGGCGACTTACTTTTTTCTGATTATTCAGGAAACGGACATCGGAAGCCTCTGGGGAAGCCTGTGGAAATCCGTGTTGAATGCCGGTTCTGTGCTTGAATTATTTGTGCTAGTACTCTACCTTAGCACTATTGGTACTGCGATTGTGTCTCTTTTTCTGATGACCGTTGCTTTGCAACAGAACTATATATCAGTAGATATAGCACAGTTATACATGCCAAAGGAACTATCAAAGCCTAAAGAGCGATTCGCGGCAACTATGGCACAATATTATCTACGTGTTATTGAACTCAATAAAGTGCAAAGCAGAAAACGGTTTAATAAGTACCGCTTAGGTTGGGCATATGGAATTTCATCATTAATCTACTTTTCCATATTATACATTTATCACTCGATAAAATGACTAAGCAAGGAGAATAGTTATGTACGACTATCTAATCGTCGGCGCGGGACTGTACGGCGCCGTATTCGCAAGGGAAGCCGTCGACAACGGCAAGAGCGTACTTGTCATTGACAAGCGTCCGCACATCGCCGGGAACGTCTACACCGAACAGGTCGAAGGTATCCACGTCCACCAGTACGGCGCGCACATCTTCCACACGAACAACAAAACCGTGTGGGATTACGTGAACCGTTTCGCCACGTTCAACCGCTTCACCAACTCCCCCGTGGCGAATTACAAGGGCAAACTGTATTCGTTGCCGTTCAACATGTATACGTTCAATCAGATGTGGGGGGTCGTGACGCCCGCCGAAGCCGCCGCCAAAATCACCGAACAGCGTAAGGAAATCACCGGAGAGCCGCGCAATCTCGAAGAGCAGGCGATTTCCTTAGTAGGACGCGACATTTACGAAACGCTCGTGCGCGGCTATACCGAAAAGCAATGGGGGCGTGACTGTAAGGACTTGCCCGCGTTTATTATCCGGCGTCTGCCCGTGCGCCTGACGTTCGATAACAACTACTTTAACGCGCTGTATCAGGGAATCCCCATCGGCGGCTATACGAAACTTGTCGCCAATCTGCTGGACGGTATCGAAACGCGCTTGAATACGGATTACTTCATCAATCGCGGGGAACTGTCCGGCGCGGCGCGGAAAGTCGTCTACACAGGCCCGATTGACGCCTATTATGACTATTTCGCGGGTTGTCTGGAATACCGCTCGGTACGGTTCGAGACGGAACTGCTGGACATGCCGAATTTCCAAGGCAACGCCGCCGTGAACTATACCGACCGCGAAACGCCGTGGACGCGGATTATCGAACATAAGTGGTTTGAGTTCGGGCGCGACGAGAACGGAAACGAACTGCCCAAGACGGTCATCAGCCGGGAGTATTCGTCGGAGTGGAAACCGGGCGACGAGCCTTATTATCCCGTAAACGACGCGAAAAACAGCGCGGTGTACGCGAAGTATAAGGAACTGGCCGACAAGGAAACTAACGTCTTATTCGGCGGGCGTCTGGGCGAGTACAAGTATTACGACATGGACCAAGTTATCGCGGCGGCGCTGAAACGCGTTCACGCGGAATTGTCCGCGAATCCCTGACGGCGCGGAGTTTCCGGCGACGTATGATAAGCGCGGGATTATCCGGTAACGCATGATAAGCGCGATAATAAAAACTCCCCCGGCGGATGATTCG
>JAFSOM010000271.1 GCA_017447005.1 Oscillibacter sp. | reverse complement strand
GGCGGAGAAAGCGTCGCGCCGGATGAGGGCGAGTATAATTACGCCTGACAAATCCCCGGCGGCGGAGAAAGCGCAGCGCCGGATGAGGGCGAGTATAATTACGCCTGACAAATCCCCGGCGGCGGAGAAAGCGTCGCGCCGGATGAGGGCGAGTATAATTACGCCTGACAAATCCCCGGCGGCGGGCGGAAAAATCGGCGCTTGCATTGGGGCGTCAAATGTGGTACATTGTGCGGGACATTGGAGGGAGGCTGTTTCATGACATTGCGAGAGGAGATAACGCGGCGGCGCACGTTCGCCATCATATCCCACCCCGACGCCGGGAAAACGACCCTGACCGAAAAGTTTCTGCTCTACGGCGGGGCCATCGCGCAGGCGGGGGAGGTACGCGGCAAACGCGCCCGCGCCGCCACGTCCGACTGGATGGAGATTGAGCGTCAGCGCGGCATTTCGGTCACGTCGTCGGTCATGCAGTTTCAGCACGACGGTTACTGCGTCAATATACTGGACACCCCCGGACATCAGGACTTCTCCGAGGACACCTACCGCACGTTAATGGCCGCGGATTCCGCCGTGATGGTCATCGACGGCGCGAAGGGCGTGGAGCCGCAGACGCGGAAACTGTTCCGGGTGTGCGCGTTGCGCAACATCCCGATTTTTACGTTTATCAACAAGCTCGACCGCGAAACGCGTGACCCGCTGGAACTGTGCGAGGAGTTGGAGCGCGAACTAGGTATCGGGGCCTGCGCGGTCAACTGGCCTATCGGTTCGGGACGCGATTTCAAGGGCGTGTACGACCGCGAAAAGGACCGGGTATTATTTTTCAGCGCGGAGAGCCACGCGAAAAAAGCCGCCGTCACGGAGGTTTCGTTAGGCGACGCGGCGTTAGACGAGACCTTAGGCCCGGGACGCGCCGCCGCCTTGCGCGAGGAAGTGGAGCTGTTGGAGGCCGGACGCGAGTTTGACCTTGAGGCCGTGCGGAACGGCGAACTGTCGCCGGTGTTTTTCGGTTCGGCGCTGACAAACTTCGGCGTGGAGCCGTTCCTTGAAGCGTTCTTGCGTATGACCACGCCGCCGTTGTCGCGTACCGCCGACGCGGGCGTTGTGGACGCGTTTTCGCCGGACTTCTCCGCGTTCGTGTTCAAGATTCAGGCGAACATGAACAAGGCCCACCGTGACCGTCTGGCGTTTCTGCGTATCTGTTCGGGCGAGTTCCGCCGCGAGAACGAGTATTACCACGTGCAGAGCGGAAAGAAACTGCGTCTCAGTCAGCCCCAGCAGATGATGGCGGCGGAACGCGAGATTGTCGAGGAGGCTTACGCCGGGGACATTATCGGCGTATTCGACCCGGGGCTGTTTTCCATAGGCGACACCGTCACGACGCCCGGGTAGAAATTCCGTTTCGAGGGTATCCCGACGTTTGAGCCGGAACACTTTATGCTGGTATCGCCGAAAGATACCATGAAGCGCAAGCAGTTTATCAAGGGTACGGAACAGATAGCGCAGGAAGGCGCGATACAGATTTTCAAGCGTCCGGGCGCCGGACTGGAAGAAGTGATAGTAGGCGTCGTGGGCACGTTGCAGTTCGACGTGTTCCAGTACCGTATGCGGAGCGAATACGGCGTGGAACTGCGCATGGAGGGCTTGCCGTTCGACCATCTCCGCCGGATTACGTCGCTACCGGGCAAGCCCGACGAACTCGTATTATGTACGGGCGCCGCCGTGCTGGAGGACTTCCGGCAACGTCTGTTAATCGCGTTTGAAGGCGAATGGAGCGTGGGCTTCCTGACGAAACATAATCCCGGTCTGGAACTTGCGCTTGACCTGTCCGTGTAAATCGAAAGCGCGGCCTTTCCGACGGGAAATGACCGCGCTTTATGCCGCTTTAGTCCATATGTTCCCTTCTGTGCCGGATTTCCTCGTGAGTCTCCTGATAAAGAAAGAGGAATTTTCGGATAGCGAACAGTATGGCGATAGCCGCGACGCCTATCAGCGTTTCCAGAATGCTCAACCGCTCAATGATAATATGGCGCGTGACGGCGAAGAGCAGGATTTCCACCATGGAATACAGGTCATTGCGGCAGAGGAGTTTGACCAGTTCCAGCGCAATCAGAATATCGAACAGTACGCTCAAATACTCGTTGAAACCGCCTTGCGGGATTTCCGATAACAATCCCGGGACGCTGGTCAGGTAGAGAAGAATTCCCAAAACAATGAGCGCCGAAACGAACAATTCCAGCCAGCCCAAGAGATAGAAAATGAACTTGCGGCACTTGTGAAGGCGTTCGACCATGCGGAATCACTCCTTTTCTGTTATTCCAAACGCGGACGCTCCGGCGGGGTTATTCGCGCACGACGTTCAGCAGTTTCGCGTTCGTGCGGAGTTTCGGATGGTACTTGACGCGCACGCGCTCGCCCGGCTGCAGGTTTGACGGCGCGTTCAGGAGCAAGCCTTCAATCTCGTCGCCGTCCTCCGTGCGGTAACGGGCGTAAATATTGAAGGTGACGGCGCCGGTATCGGAATCATAGGACTCGTCAACGCGGGAAACCGCGCCGCTTGCCTCAATGCCGTTTTCGTCAATCTGCTTGCGAATCCGCCGCCCAAAAATCACAATCGCCGCGCAGACCGCCAGAAATACGGCCCATATGATAATGCCCTTTATGTTATCCATGATAATTCGCCTCCTTTGTTTCGTCAGTATACCATGCCGGCAAACCGATTGCAAGGAATCGTTTTGCCTGATTCATCGCCGCAGATACTCCGGCGGACGGTATTGCAACGCCTCCGACAAATGCGCCGCCTGTATTTCGCCGCAACCGTCCAAGTCGGCGATAGTCCGCGCCACGCGCCGGATACGGTCATAGCCCCGCGCCGTCAGTCCGAGACGCTCATAGGCGCCTTTCATGATTTTCTGACAGTCGTCGTTGAGCTTACAGTATTCGTCCAGCGGGCCGGGGCCGAGTTTGGCGTTGCACGGCCCGCGCCGATTCTGTACGTTCCGGGCGGCGTCCACGCGCTTCTTGACTTCCGCCGAACTCTCCGCGCCTTCCGGTTCCGACAACTCCTCAAATTCCAGCGCGGAGACCTCTACAAACAAGTCGATTCTGTCCAGCAGAGGCCCGGAGAGTTTCGACAGGTACTGCTTTACGTCGCGTTCGGTGCACTTGCAACGCCCGGACGGATGTCCGAACCAACCGCAGCGACACGGATTCATCGCGCATACAAGCATAAAGTCGCTGGGATACGTAACCGACGCCGTCGCCCGGGCCAGATGTACGACGCCCTCTTCCATGGGTTGGCGCAGGATTTCCAGAACTTCTTTCGGAAATTCGGGCAGTTCGTCCAGAAACAGAATGCCGTGGTGCGCAAGGGAAATTTCGCCGGGTTTGGGATTCGCGCCGCCGCCGGTCATGCCGCGGATGGAAATGGTATGGTGCGGGGCGCGGAACGGGCGACGGTCAATCAACGGGCGTTCGCGGTTGGTCAGGCCTACGACGGAATGCACTTCGGTGGCCTCCAACGCTTCGCGGCGCGTCATTTCGGGCAGAATCCCCGGCAGGCGACGCGCAAGCATGGACTTCCCCGACCCCGGCGGCCCTACCAT
>JAFSOM010000024.1 GCA_017447005.1 Oscillibacter sp. | reverse complement strand
GGCGCATAACGGGATACGCTGTCCGCTGAATACTATGATTTTGGCGGCGTGAGCGGAAACGTCGCGGCTTTCAAAACTCAGGCTGTTATCCTCGCCGCCCGTTAAAGTCTCCACATCGACCGACAGCAACCTCCCGTCGCCGTCATAGAAAGCGCAGTAGGCAGTGGCGTCAACGCCGTCCGCACAGTAGACCGTGGCGGTCACGTTGACCGTTCCGCTACCTGTCCGCGAATCCGCGCCACGGATAGCGGTAAGCGAATTGGAAGTTTCCGCCTCATATTCCCCGAACAGAGCGGTCAGCGCCACATCCTCTCTGGCGGTAAACTCGTAGACAGGGGAGGCTGACGCCAACGCGCCGTTGCCCATACGCCAGCCAAGGAACACATAGCCATCCTCCGTGATAGCCTGAAGCGTTACCGCGTCCCCCCGGACGTAATCGCCGCCGCCCCAGAGTTCGCCGCCAGCGGCAATATTCGCGCTACAGGAAACGCTGACGGTTGACGCCTCGTACTCGTCCGCTGTTAGACTTTCATCGGCGGCTATTGTCGCGCCTTCCGACATTAGCGTAATTGAAGCGTCCGTCGCAGACTCGCCGGAGGCCGCTAAAGAAATCTGTTTGCCGTCATAGAGTGGGATGTCGTAATAATTGAGGCGTCCGACTGCCTCGCCGCCGTCATATTCCTCAACCGTGCAGTTCAGGGCGCCGGAATCTGTTCCGGTCACATCGAAGGTCAGCGGCTCCCCATAGGAATAGACGGTCTTGGCGTCCCCGTAATGCTCGATATAGATGGCGTCCTCATCGTACCAAAGGTCATCATCGCCGACATAGCCGATTTGCGTCCCGCTACTATTGTATACGGATACGCTCACCGGACAGCGAAACTCATACGCGATTTGATAGATTTCATATAGTATTCTGGTGGTTTCATCTTTGTCCGCTATTTTTTTGAGCCATTCGTCCAAGGCGTTCTTTGCCCTTTTAATGGCATCCATTGCCCAGCTTATAGACCAGTCTTGAATGGATTCGCTCTCAAATTCGACTTCCTCCATGAGCGTCAGAGAACTCCCCAGAAGTTTATCAATGTCCATCGCGCCGCTGGAAAGCTGGTTGCCCAATTCGATAACGCCCTTCAAGTGTTCGTAGTAGTCAAAGCAGTTTTTAAGCCCTTGAAGGACATTGCCATACCCAGAATCCATCAGCGCGTTATTACACGGCGTCAATATCTCCGTTATTTTGTCCTTTGCCGTCTTATTCGCCAGCGTTTTGATGTCCGTCGGGAATACGTCTTTCAGCAGTTCCTTGTAAGCCTGACGCACAAGATTCTGTTCCAATGTCAACAATTCCTGAATGAACGAGGAAATAACTTCCCGAATCTCATCCGGCGGGTTGGTAAGATACGCGACCCATTTTCCATCATAGTAGATATACCGAGAATTGACGCTACCATAGGAAGCGCCTTCAATCAGAATGGACACCTTGGAATCGGAATCGGACTGCTTAAATTCATACGGATATGAATTGTAATCCATCATGCGCAAAACTTCCATTGCGACTTGATTTCCAAACTTGATGGGGTCTGAAATGTCACTCACTTTAATGTTTTTCGTGCTGAAAACCGCATTGCTTTTATCACGTAAAAACATCACAACAGCCTGATAGACATATTGCCGCATTTGACGGAAGTCTTTGTCGTTTTCATTGCCGGGATATAAAAACGTCACGAATTTGGCGTTACTCGCCTTATCGGCGTTCCATAATTCATCCGCTTGTTCTTCAATACTGGTGACTTTTTCGGAATCGCCTTCTTTTGCCATTTTCGATTTTAAGGCATTTATATACTTTTCGTAAGCGGTTCTCCACTTTGTAACCCGGTTCATCAGTTCCTCGGTTTCTTTGGAGAATACCGTGATATGGAATGTTTCAGTTGTGACCTGCTCGCCGCTCCGCATAGTGCAGGTGACGTTTGTTTTCCCGCTGGAAACGGCGTAGATTTTGATAGAATCCACGGATTGACGGGAATTTCCCGCTAATTTCGTCAGGGACTGCCCATTCATGGAATGCGTGACGCTCCCCGTCTGACCGTTCTTATCAAACGCCGCGACGCCCTTGTCCTCAATAATCCATTCTACTGAATCTATGGGGTCGTTCGGAATCGCCTGTTCGCGGGGATATGTGGAGATTCTCGCGTACACGGTATTCTTTTTACCAACGGTCAATTTTTGGTCGCCCACAAGGATTCTGTACGGAGCCATGTCCGCCCTTTGCTCCATCTTCACAATATGCGCGCCTTCATCGGGAGTTGTCCGTATCGTGCAAGTGACCCATGAACTTTCCCGCAAGCCGTTGACGCTCAACGTCACGCCATTGCCCACGGCGTAGCCCGTGCCGTCCGTAAAATATACCCAACGGGCGGCGGCGTCATAACGCTGGTACTGTTTCGTTTCCTCCTGCTCGTCGGCTATCTGCGTAATGCGGAGTATATACCCGTTCACTCCCAGATACTTGACGTTCCATCCAATTAACTGGTCAATGTGTCCAAGAAAGCTCATGTCTGTCAGGTAGTTGGTCATATAAGACCCGTGCCAGTTAATAACAACCTGATTTCTTATGCCGTCCCACTCTGTCAGGCGTCCGGTCGCTTCCGTGGGATAATGCAGATATACGACTGTTCCCTGATAAAGATGGTATATGACTTCTTCGCCGATAACATAGTCCGGCAACGATACCTTTGCTTTGAGAGGATACTCCGTCCCGTCAATCGTAATCGTGGAATCGGTAATGTCGGAAACCCGCCCCAAGCGGGAATCGTCCAAAGCGGTCACTTTAAGCAGTTTATAGGGCGATGTCCTCCTGTCCAGTTCCACCATTGCGTATTTTCCCATCACTGTGTCTAAACCGCCGTCAGGCAGTACGGTTTCATCCGTGACGTTACAGCCAACAAAGAAATCGAAATATGCCCGATTTTGAGCGGTGTTTTGGCTTGTGAGTATCATCGCGGAGGCGTTGGAAAAATAGAAACCATCTGGTTTGTACGAACCAGTGCTGTTATAGTGGATAGTAGCAGATTTCAAATTATCATTGGCATTAGATATAGAAATCGCGTTCCATTGTTCCCTACTGCCACTATAATATACATCCGTCAGGTTACTACAGTTAGAAAATGCCCACAGCTGAATTTCAACTATGCTATCAGCCATAATAATACTGGTCAAGCTGGTACAACCAGAAAACGCATTCTGACCAATAGAAGCGACACTATTCCCAATAGTCACGCTACTCAAACTTACACAACGCTCGAATGTATGATAGACAATTTTAGTAACGCCGTTAGGTACGGTCGCGTTTGTCAATTTACTACAGTTGTAAAACGCATAACCGCCAATAGAAGTAACGCTGTTGGGAATAGTGACGCTTGTCAAGTCGCTACAGTTGTAAAACGCATAGCCTCCAATAGAAGTAACGCTGTTAGGAATAGTCACGTTCGTCAACCCGCTACATTCCAAAAATGCTCCTTCTTCAATACTCGTGACGCTGTTTGGAATAGTTACACTCGTCAACCCACTACAGTAACCGAACAAGCCATTGCCAATAGACGTGACACCATAAGGAATAATCACACTTTTCAGATTATCACAGAATATAAATGCGCTGTCACCAATGCTCGTGACGCTGTCCGGAATAGTTACGTTTGTCAATCCAACACAGTCGCTAAACGCACTGGCTCCGATAGAGACAATGCTGTTAGGAATAGTTACGCTCGTCAAGCCAACACAGTTACTAAACGCACAGTCAGGAATAGTTTTAGTCCATCCAAATTGATAGGCATAACTGCCACCTATCGGTCCGGCATTTGTCAGTCCAATACAGCCCATAAATGTGCCGTAAGCAATTTCATCAATGCTATCTGGGATAGTTAAACTTGTCAAACTACTACAACCTCTAAATGCCCCTTCTCCAATAGAGGTAACACCATCGCAAATATATATGCTCTTAATCCGTAAATCTCCATACCAGGGGGAATACCGATTAAGATGAAGCGCGTAGTCTTTCATTTTCCCAGTCCCGCTAATGGTCAGTGTCCCTTCACTATCTAATGTCCATGTGACATTATCAACATCGGCTCCGCATTCGCCGCTGGCAATGATAGTTCCGGCCATAAGCGCAGTTTCTGATTCGTCGAGTTCGGAATCCTCCGATTTAGGCGGCTCATTCGTTACGTCCATCAAGGAGTTCACCGCCTCCGCCGTTTCGCTTGCGTCCTTGTCTGCCAGAGAAAGAGCATTTGAAAAAGGGTATAGGAAATAGACCTCCTAAAATAAGGCGGTTTCAGGCAAAGGATATTCAAATTGTGTTCTAATGGTAAGGTCTCCTTAAAATAGTGTCAGCGTTTTCCAAAAAGGATGAGGG
>JAFSOM010000023.1 GCA_017447005.1 Oscillibacter sp. | reverse complement strand
TCCGTCACTGCGTGACACCTTCCCCCGTTCCGGGGGAAGGAAGAAACCTCATGACGTAATCTCTGAAAGCCTTGCAGGGTTGCGACAAAATCCCTCCCCCGCGCACGGGGGAGGGTGGCGCGTAGCGCCGGGTGGGGGTCTCTCTCTCTTAACTTAACGCCTATGCCGGAACGGGGGGAGATGTCACGAAGTGACAGAGGGGGGCGAATAGCGACCCCGCCGCGCCGAATCCGCATGTAAAGGAGAATCAGCCGTGAAACGGGCTTTGATTTCGTGCGTCCGCTTTTATCAGCGGAACATCTCCCCGTGCTTCCCGCCGTGTTGCAATTACGTCCCGACCTGTTCGCAGTACGCGCTGGAGGCCCTCGAAAAATACGGGGCCGCGAAGGGCGCCGCGCTGGCCGCGAAGCGTTTCTTACGCTGTCACCCGTTCCACAAGGGCGGCTATGACCCCGTGCCCTGATACTCTCTGAAAGGCTGGCCTTCCGCCGCCTGTCTCCAAACTTCTGATTTCTGGAGGAACTCGCCGTATGTTTTCAACGCTCGGATACTATATTTGTATCCCGTTCGCTTGGCTGGTCCGGATTTTCTACACCCTCACCCATTCCTACGGACTGGCGATTATCTTCTTTACGCTCGCCGTCAAGCTGATTCTGTTGCCCCTACAGCTCAGGAGCAAAAAAAGCATGATGCGCATGAACCGCGTATCGGGGAAAATGCAGGAACTGCAAAAAAAATACGCCAACAATCAGGCGAAGCTCAACGAGGAAATGACGAAACTTTACGAAGAGGAAGGCGTCAATCCCATGAGCGGCTGTCTGTGGAGCTTTTTACCCATTCCGATTTTGATTGCCCTGTATTCGATTATCCGTCAGCCCATCACGCGCTTTATGATGTTGTCGGCGGACGTGGTGCAGACGCTCGTCGACCAGTTGACCGCGGCGGGCGCGGATATGTCGTCTATCGTGTTCATGCGCGGCGGAGAGGCCGTCGTCAAGGACGGCGTGACGCAGTTGAGCGGATTCGGACAGATTAACCTTGCAAAACTCGTGACCGACCAATATCCGCAACTCGTGGAGAACATGGACGGGTGGATTAATATCAACTACAACTTTCTCGGCCTTGACCTCGCCGCCGCGCCGTCGAGCAAACTCGCCGGGTTTACGCCGTCATGGGCCGCTATCGGCTTGTTATTGATACCGATTATCGCGGGCGCGTCGCAGTTCGCTATGAGCATGATTTCCATGAAGCAGCAGCCCGTACAGGAGGGCGCCGCCGCCAGTTCCGCGAAGTCCGTGATGTACACGATGCCGTTGTTCTCCGTCTTTATCGCCTTTTCCATGCCCGCCGCGCTGGGCGTGTACTGGATTGCGCAGAGCGCCTTTTCGGCGGTACAGGAATTTCTCATGGGGAAATTCTTCCTCAAGCGCATGCAGGAGGAGGAGGACGCCCGCACCGCCGCGATTGAGGCCGACCGTAAGCGGCGTATCGAAGAGGGCCGCATTGAGCAGGAGAAGCGTAAACAGGAACAGCCGAAGAAAAAGACGTTAAAGGAAAAACAACGCGCCGCGCAGGAAGCCCGCGCCGCCAAAGCGGGCCGTAACAGCACGAACGAGGCCGGACGTATTGGAGAGCGTCCGTATGCCCGGGGCCGTTCGTACAGGGCCGACCGATACGACACGTGAGGAGAGGCGGAGCATGAGAGACTATATCGACATCACCGCGAAGACGGAAGAGGAGGCCATCCGCAAGGGGCTGACGCAGTTAGGGCTTGACCGCGACGAGGTTTCCGTTGAGGTGCTCGAACGGGCGAAGGCGGGGTTTCTGGGATTCGGAAGCGCCCCGGCGAAAATCCGCATGAGTTACGGCCCGGACAAGCCCGCCCCGATACCGGAGCCGACGCCGAAGCCGGAAAAGGCGTCCGCGTCGAAGGCGAAAGCGGAGCGGGAGCCGTCCGCCGCGAAACCCGCGAAGCCGGAAAAGCCGAAAAATCCGGAGAAACGCAAGCCGGAGGCGAAAGCGGAAAAGCGCGTCCCGGACGCCAAACCGGAGAAACAAGCCGCGGAAGCGTCGGAGGCCGCCGGAACGCTTACGGAGAGCGGGGAGGCGTCGGAGGCCGTCGCGCCGGAACGCCGGAAGCGTCGCAAGCCGCGCAATAAGTCCGCGCAGTCCGACGCCGGACGCAATCCCGCGCCGTCCGACGCGCAAGCCGACGCCGGACAAGCGGACATTCCGGAAGGCGTGGAAATCCTTCCCGTCAGCGCCCCCGCGCCGGAGAAAGCGCGTCCGGGCAAGGGCAAACGCAAACCCGCGCCGAAGTCCGCGCCGGAACAGCGTCCCGACGCGCCCGCGCCGGAGTCCATGGAGGAAGTCAACGACGAAAAAGCGCAGGCAATCCGCGCTTTCCTGTCCGGACTGCTGGAACATATGGACTGTCCCGCGGAAGTGCGCGTGTATCAGCCGGAGGAAGGCCGCTATAAGGTCATTCTGGAAGGGGAAGGCATGGGCGCGTTGATTGGGCGTCGCGGCGAGACCCTTGACGCCATCCAGCAGTTGACGAACTATTCCGTGAACCGCAACGGCGTAAGAGTGCGTATCCAGTTGGACGCCGAGGGCTACCGGGAAAAGCGCGAGCAAAGTTTGCAGAACTTAGCGCGTAAGGAGGCGGCGAAAGTGGTCAAGTACCGCCGGAGCCGTACCTTGGAGCCGATGAACGCCTATGAGCGTCATGTCATCCATACGGCGTTGCAGGAGTTCCCCGGCGTGAATACCTATTCGACGGGCGTAGACCCCAACCGCCGCGTCGTGATTGCGTTCGACCGCGAAACCGTATAAGAAAGCGCCCCGTCTCGTTTCCGTGAGGCGGGGCTTATTTTGCAGAACCCCCCTAAATCCCCCCTTTCAGGGGGGACTTTCCAAATCTGAAAGCGCTTTCAAAGATGTGTTCCCCCGCCCCTGAAAGGGGAGGGGGACAG
>JAFSOM010000022.1 GCA_017447005.1 Oscillibacter sp. | reverse complement strand
CCGTTGACGGGTTCAAGGCGTGGCTTACCAGTCAGCAATCCGCCATACAAGTAGCCTACCCGCTGGCGTCGCCCTTGACGTACACGCTTACCCCCGCGCAGTTGGCGACGCTGTCCGGCTATAACGCCATCGCCGCCGACGCCGGAACGCTGTCCGTCACCTATCGCGCCGACCCCGCGCTGACGTTAGAGGCGCTGGAAAGCAATCTCACAAACGCGATTTTATCCTTAGGAGGGAATGTGCCATGAACTTTTCCATGCGAAACTTTATCAAAAGCGGCTTCCTGAAAGCCGTTGGCAAGATGGGCGACTACTGGGTAATTCTCAACGCCGCCGGATGGTGCGACAAAGGCGTACTGCTGGAAGAAGACCTTATGGAAATCCAGTCCGCCATTGACGCCCGCAACGCCACTTCCGCCGCGCCGACGGAATCTCCGTCTGAAAACGAACCCGAACCCCTGACGGAATCCCCGTCCGAAAACGAACCCGAACCCCCGACGGAATCCCTGTCCGGCGACGCGACGCCGGAGAATATGTAACCAAAACGGCGTCTCCCGACAGTACCGGGAGACGCCGCGTTTTTTCCCGAACGGCGGACGGAATCCGCGTTCCGCCCAATGTCATTAACTTAGAGGGTTCGCAAGCCCCCTCCCCCTGTCCCCCTCCCCTTTCAGGGGCGGGGGAACGGATTTTTCAGGCCGCTGAAAGTCCCGGAAGTCCCCCCTGAAAGGGGGATTTAGGGGGGCTTCGTAAAGCGAATGACATTAGATTTAGGGGGGTATGCGGAAAGCGAATGACATTACATTCCGCCGTTATCGGACACCGAACGGAATCTTATTCCGCCTCGCCCTCCTCATAGGACTGCTGAGGGGCCTGACGAATCGACAGCGAAATCTTCTGACGCTCTTCGTCGATGTTCGTGATTTTCGCGTTGACAACCTGACCTTCCGAAAGCTCGTCCTCCGGCTTCTCAACGCGGTGGTCGGCAATCTGCGAAATGTGAATCAGGCCGTCCACGCCCGGCACCACTTCCGCGAACGCGCCGAACGGCATGAGCTTCACAACCCGCACCTGCGCCACGTCGCCTACGGCGTAAGTGTTCATGAAGTCCTGCCACGGGTCGCGGTTGTGGTCCTTCACGCCCAAGGAAATCTTGCGGCGGTCGGGGTCAAAGGAAATCACGTAGACTTCCAGCGTGTCGCCCACTTTGCACACTTCCCGCGGGTCCTTAATGCGGCTCCAGCTCAACTCGGAGATGTGCACCATGCCGTCCACGCCGCCGATGTCCACGAATACGCCGTAAGAGGTCATGGACTTGACCACGCCCGTGTAACGCTTGCCCTCTTCGATGGACGCCCACACCTTATCCTGCGCGGCGCGGCGCTCTTCGTCCTGTACGGCCCGGATGGAACCGACGACGCGGCGGCGGGCGCGGTTGAACTCCGTAATGCGCAGACGCACCGTCTGACCGCGCATGGCGGACAGGTCGGCGCCGCGGGGCTTGCCGCTCTGGGACGCCGGAACAAAGACGCGAATGCCGTCAACCGACACCACAATGCCGCCCTTGTTCTCTTCGGTCACGACGCCTTCGTGAATCGTCTTGTCCTCTACGGCCTTTTCGACTTCCTCCCACTTTCTCTGGGCGTCAAGGCGGCGCTTGGACAGTTCCGCGAACCCTTCCACGTCGTTCACGCGCACGATATAGGCCTCAATCTCGTCGCCCACGTGCACAATGTCTTCCGGGGCCGCGTTCGGGTCGTCGCTCAACTCGCTGAACTTAATGTAAGCGGTCTGTTTGGCGCCGACATCCACTTCCACTTCCTTTGAGGTAATCGCCCTCACAATGCCAGTGACCTTCTCGCCTGTATTCAAAGTCCGGAAAGACTGGTTGTTCAGCATTTCTTCAAATTCGTTGGCGGGTTCTTCCTTGGCGGCGGCGGCTTGCGTCGCGGCCTCCTCGACAGGCGCGGCGGCTTGCGTCACGGCCTCGTCGACAGTCGGGGTGGGTACTTCCGTGACAGGCTCCGCGCTGCCCGCCACCGCTTCGTTGGTAAATTCTTCGCTCATTACTCCTAATACCTCCTTAATGATGCCCGCGGGAGTGGACGCGCCCGCCGTCAGGCCCGCCGCGCCACATCCGACGAAATCCGCCGGGGACAACTCCGCCGCCGTCTCGATATGCAGGACACGCGGACAGAATTTCCGGCAAATCTCCGCCAAGTGACGCGTATTGGCGCTCTTGCGGTCGCCGACCACCACCATGACGCCGACGCGGGCGGCGATTTCCATCGCCTCCGTTTGGCGCCTTTGCGTGGCGTTACAGATTGTATCATACTTTTTCGCGTCTGTACACTCTTTTTTTAAGATTTTCCATGAGTTTTCAAAAATTTCGCGGATACAGGTTGTCTGCGCCACGACCGTGAGGGGAATTTCCCGGAAATTGGGGGTATTTTCCATCCATTTGCGCACGGCGTCGGGGCCGTCGAATATCAGCGGATGTTCGCACCAGCTCGCCACGCCCATCACCTCCGGGTGATTGGGTTCGCCGATAATCACCGCCTGACGCCCTTCCCGCTCCGCCTCCGCCACTAGCTTTTGTATCCGGCTGACGTTCGGGCACGTCGCGTCCACGCATTCCGCGCCCCGCGCCGTCAAATCGTCCAGCACGCTCTTCAATTCCCCGTGGGAACGGATAATCACCGCGTCCCCCGCGGACAGTTTCGACGCGTCCGACGCCTTCCGCGCCCCTAACGCCTCCAATTCCCGAATCACGTGCGTGTTATGAATCAGGTCGCCTAAGAGGTAACATCCGCCGCGCTCTTTCGCGGTTCGCTCCGCCAACTCCACCGCACGGCGTACCCCGTAACAAAAGCCCGCGCTCTCGGCTAACAATACCTGCAACGTCTCCGCCTCCCGTTCGTATGTCACGCCTCCGGCGCGTCGGGCAGACGCTCCAACGGCGCCCCGCCGACGGCCTGTCCGCCCAACGCGTAAGCCTGTACGAGCATTTCATCCGCCGCCGTCTGCAACTCCTCCGCGCTGGCACGGCGTCCCGCCGGGCGGAACGGGTACGGCTCGCCGAATATCAGCCTTGTACGGTGAAACGGTTTCTTCGGGCCGTCCACGAATACCGGAACCAGCGTCGCGCCCGTCCGACTTCCTATCATCACGGCGCCGCTCTTGGCCCTCGGCGGCAAGCCGTCCACATAGCCCAAGCCGTTGCGAATTGTGGTACCCTCCGGGAATATCATCAGGTTGTCGCCGTCGCGCAAGATTTGAATCGCCGTCTTGACCGCCTTGATGTCCGCGCCGCCCCGCTGTACCGGAAAAACGCCTAACGTGCGCAGTATCCAGCCCAGTATGGGATTCTCGAACAACTCCGCCTTCGCCATTGCGTGCAAGCGGTAGTTTACGGGCAGCTTGACCGCGATAATGAGCGGGTCCCAGTCGCTGGAATGGTTCGGGCACAGTAAGACGTTATGCCGCGGCAGACGCTCCAAGCCCTCCACTTTCACCGGGTGCACAATCGCAAGATACAGTTTGATAAGCCAATAGGCCACGACGTAAAACGCGTTCGTGGGCTTGATTTTCTCCGGCGCCTTGTTCATGTCTCCGCCCTCTTATTCTCCGCGTCCTCCGGCGGCTCGTCCATCCCGGTACGCAAGCGTACAATCTGCTCCAACGCCTCTACGGTCTCCTGAAACGTCAGTTGGGAGTTATCCAGCGGGAGCGCGTCCAAAGCCTGCGTCAACGGCGCCGCCTCGCGTGTCGCGTCGTCACGGT
>JAFSOM010000270.1 GCA_017447005.1 Oscillibacter sp. | reverse complement strand
CTACTAATAGGAGAAAACAAAGGGGTTTAGCGGAACCATTTTTCGGAGAAATTTGAAAAATCTCAGAAAATTTTATCCGCGCCGGGGAGCGGGAAACCGCCCGAAAATTGTCCCTCGACCAATAGGAGAAAACAGAGGGGTTTAGCGGAACCATTTTTGAAAAGAATTTGAAAATTTTCGAGAAATTTTCCCTGAGAGGAGGAACCGCCCTTTGCCGGACTTTGAAACTTTGGGAAAACGCGCGGAGCGGGAACTCGCCGCCGAACGGGACGAGGAACTGGAACGCCTGATTTACGAGGACGAACAAAAACTTGCAGGGGAGTCCTCGAAAAAGAAACGGCTTCGGCGCGAAATCGAGGCGGAGTCGCTGGCCCGGATGGAGCGTCTCGCAAAAACGGAGGACGATTTTCGGGAAGTCACCAGACAATGGGACAGGCGGGAGGAAAACGGCGACCGGAGATTCCGCTACCATGAGACCGTCCGGGGCGACGTGCCGCTGGAATACGGAATGGCGAAGTCCTCCAGCGTATTTCCGGCGAACCTGAATAGCCCGTACTGGAAAGCCGTCCGAAGAGGGGACTATCTGGAGTTGATTTTCGACTGCCCTTTTGAAATCGAACAGGTCACGTCCGACCCGTTCGTCTCGTCGGTTCTTGGAGATTTGAAAGACGAGTACAGGGAACTGCTGTGTTTCCTCTGCGTCCGCAAATACAGTACGGAGCGTCTTGGAAAAGTTGTCGGACAAACAGACCGCAACATCCGCAAGAA
Source organism: Oscillibacter sp. (assembly GCA_017447005.1). Taxonomy (GTDB): domain Bacteria; phylum Bacillota; class Clostridia; order Oscillospirales; family Oscillospiraceae; genus Oscillibacter. The sequence continues at coordinate 4,063 of JAFSOM010000270.1, read as the reverse complement.
ACTGAGCCGTCTGCTTGCGCGTCTGCGCAAAAAACTGTTCCGGCGTCTCGCGGAACACAGGAACGGCGGCGGGACGCTCACAAAGAGGCAATTGGAATTTATGGACGCCTACAGGACAGGACATTTTAAGGAAGAGGAGGCGCGGGAAGATGAAACGCCTGGTTGAACACTCCAGTTTCTATTGGGTGCGCTATGACCGTTACGAATTGAGACGCGACGCGAACTCCCTCCTTTATATTATGCCCGCCGCGAACGCGAAGCCGGAAATCTACAATCCGCTGGAAGTCGCCGAACAGATTACGCTCGACGCTTTGAAAATTGGCATGAAGTGCATGAACCGCCAGCCGACCGCACGAAAACGAGAGGCGGTGACGGGTTTCGTACATAAATACGGGCTTCTTGGTCTGATGACCTCTCTGCCGACCACGCCGCACTTTATGAATTATGAGGCGGTCTACCTGTTCAGAAACCACTTTATCGAACAGGAAGCCATGTCAACGGAAGATTATCTCTCGAACTTCTTTCCGTTCGGGAAACTGGACATCGAAAAGAAGGGGACGGAATACGAATGGAACATTGAGGGCGACCGGGATATGCGGGCGCTTGCCCTGACTTTTTCGGAACAGCCGACAGCGATGAACATGAGCTTTCAGAGACAGTATGCGGAACGCTTTGACTGGCTTGTGACGCAGTTCCGGGATTTGACGTTCAACCTGCTGGGCGCGTTCCTGTACGCTGAGGACTATAAAAAGCTGGACGAGGACGGGCGAAAGCTTTACCAACGAGGAATTGCGGCGTTTGGAAGCGTCGCGCCGACTTATCACATCTCTTTGCTGGACAGGCCCGTGCTGGTATGGGATTTCTATTCCCTGCTCTCGGAACTTCAGATGGTTTCCTCCGTGATGCTGACGGACGAAGAACGCCCTGTCAGACTGTGCCGGAAGTGTATGGAGCCGTTTGTCGCGGACAGCCCGAACGCGGCGTATTGTCCGGAATGCGGAATTTGAACATACGTCTGAAAAATCGAGCCGCATTGCGGCAACCTGACCTTCGGAAAAAGAAAATCCGCCTTGATAACGGTGAGATGACGTAAGGAGAATCGGACATGAAATTGACGGAACACATGATGGAACAGAACAGGGACGACCTGCTAAAAATAGCGGGGGAAATCGGAATGCAATTCCCTCCGAACGCAGACACGGAAGAATTGCGCCGATTGGTTACGGAAACGCTGTTGAAGCCGGATATCGTGGCGTCACAGCTTGTCACGCTGACCGACAGCCAGATTGCCCTGTTTGAGCGGGCCTGCGAGGAGGGAATGTTTCTCCCGGAGCAGAGTGAACTGGAAGACTCGTTCGCCGTGGAGGATACCCATTGCGCCTTCCCGTATGAGAAGACGGAAGAGCGGGAGCCGTTGAATTTTATGACGCTGTTGAAGGAGGGCAAAAAAGACCCCGAAGATGCGGTGCGGAAACTCACGGAAACGTTTCAAAAAATGGCGGAGGTCTATCTGTCCGTGCCGGAGGAAATCGCGGCGGTTTACCGGGAAGTCAGCACGCCCGAATTTCAACGGCGGCGGCATATTTCGTCGTGGCTGACGGTATGTCTGGATGTGTGCGGGATACTGTACGCCATCACGCCCGTTCCGGTTCTTGCGCGGGTCTATGCCCTGAAAGAGCCTGTCGAAGAAGAGGAACTGCGTCAGGCTCTCTCACTGCTCCCGCATACCGACGACGGCTGGGTTTATGACAAGGACGGGGACAGGGTTATTTGCCGTCCTATGGAAGAACGGGAAATTCAGTCCGTTCTTGAGCGTCAGGGTGACAGTGAATTTCATCTTCCGAAACTGGAGGACATGGAGAATCTGTCGACCGGGTACTATCCTTTTACGATTCCCGCCTATGACAATTTCCGGCTGTTCCTGAAAGAATACTGCGGAAAGAACAACTGGGACGCGGACGGGGCCGTCAGCGAACTGTGGGAACGCCTGTTGCGGGAAAAAAACGATTTGGAGGGCGACCTTCAGTGGATGGTTGACCAGACAGGCGCGGACATGAAAGTCATGCCGTTGATTGTCCGATTGTACGAAAACTGCATGAAAAACACGCCCTGTACGCTCTATCGAGGATGTACGCGGGCGGAAATGGCTCTCCCTATCGACGCGCTGAACTTTCAAGAGAAGCGTTTCGATTTGGGATTTGATATGGACGCGCCTAAAATCCGTATAGGGCGGAATGAGCCTTGTCCGTGCGGAAGCGGCAGGAAGTATAAAAAGTGTTGCGGGCGATAAATGCGTCGGCAACGGAAACCGTCCTGCGTCTGCGAAACGAATTTCCCCAAATCCGTCTCATTCCGCTTCCTCCGTGCCGGAATCAAATATGGGACCTTGACGCTCATTCCGCTGTAATCCCAAGATAAGAAACGGGCAGTCCGGGCGAAAATCCGTATTTACGGTTTTCCGCCTGAACTGCCCTTGAATATTGCCGATTTTTACTAATTTAGCCGTTATTCCCTCCTTTCAGGTGACACCGCGCATTCTGCCGCAAATGAGTCGGAGTCTTGTCGTATTAGGGGCGTCGTTTGTCCCCTTAATAATATATACCCCAGAGCATTGAAATCCGTTCGGGAGAGGCGCAAAGCCTCACGTTCCGCAACAGTCCGAAAGGCTCGCTGACCGTGCGCCTTATCGACGACGTGACGGAGCGGATTCTGCCCGGCGCGGAGTTCAAAGTGACGACGGCGGCGGGAATCCCGGTCGACAACAACGAGGGCCGGACTTCCATGAACGGCGCCTACCGCACGGACGAAGGCGGACAGTTTACGATTGCCGGACTCCGCCCCGGAATTTACAGTATCGTTCAGACGAAAGCCCCGGAAGGATACGTTATCAACGCAAGCCCGCAGACCTTGACGGTCAACGCGGACGACGCGCAGACGGTTACGTTCCGCGACGTTCCGCTCCAGACGCTGACCGTTTGGAATTACGTCGCCGGGACAACGACGCCCCTGAGCGGAAGCGAGTTTCTCGTTACGGACGGGGACGGAAAAGTTATCGGAACGGACAACGGAATCTACCGGACGGACGAAAACGGACGCTTTGTCGTAACCGGACTGGAACCCGGCGTTAATGTTCACGTAAAGCAAACGTCGGTCGCGGACGGCTATGTTCCCAACGGCAATCCGCAGATTATCCGAATCCGTTCCGGGGAGGCGCAGAATCTCACATTCTACAATGAGCCTTGCGGAACGCTGGTCGTGATTCTGCGCGACAAGCTGACGGAACACCCCGTAAAAGGCGGCGTTTTCCAGATTATAAGCGCCTCCGGCGAATTTATCGCAGACAACGGCGGACAGCTTTCGAGCAACGGACGCTACGTCACGGACGAAAGCGGACAGATTATCGTAACGGGACTGCAACCCGTAACGCTGGTCGTTCGCCAGACGGAAGCCCCGGCGGGATACGTCCTCGACGATACGCCGCAAACGGTCGAAGTTTACGCGAACGAATCCGCAACGCTAACCTTTAAGAACGTCCCGACGCAAACGGTTATTGTTCAGAAATTCGTACAGGGAACGACGGAACCCCTCGCGGGCGTCCGCTTCCTGATTACGGACGGAAGCGGCGAAAACATCGGCGTCGGCGAATACGTCACGGACGAAAACGGGCGTATCGCAATCGACGGAATCGCGCCCGGAACGACGGTTATCGCCCGCGAAACGCGAACTGTAAAGGGCTACACGCTCAACGGCGCGCCGAAATCGCTGGAGGTTGTTTCCGGACAGGAGAACGTCCTGACCTTTTACGACGAGCCGCTTTCCACGCTTATCGTTCACTGTTACGTTGACGGTACGGACAACGAACCGCTGGCGAACGTCGGCTTCAAGGTTACGGACGGCAACGACGGCTCGATTGGCCCCGACGACGGCGTTTATTACACTGACCGCGCCGGAAATATCGAACTGTCCGACCTTGAACCCGGTTTAACGGTCAAGGTTCGGATGTTCAAAATCGCGCCGGAATACGTTCTCGACGGCGTCCCGCAGGACATCGTAATGGAGAGCG
>JAFSOM010000269.1 GCA_017447005.1 Oscillibacter sp. | reverse complement strand
CCGTCCTGCCGGAAACATTGCAGTCTCCCATGCTGACCGCCGAATGGGAGCGCCGCCTCAAAGAAGTGGAGCGCGGGGAACTTGCCCCGGACAGCTTTACGGACGGCATCGCCGCTCTTGTGCGGGAGCTTACGGAGACGTATCAAACCGTCCCCGGCGCGGAGACGCTTTTTCCGTCCGAAAAGAAAAGCGTCGGCAAATGTCCCCGCTGCGGAGCGGACGTGAACGAAAGCAAACGGGGCTATTTCTGCGAAAACCGCGCCTGTCGGTTCGCTCTCTGGAAGGAGAGCCGATTCTTTGCCGCGAAGAAAAAGTCCCTCACAAAATCCGTCGCCGCCGCTCTGCTGAAGAACGGCAGGGTCAAACTCACAAACTGCTATTCCGAAAAGACCGGCAAGACTTATGACGCCACGGTGTTTTTGGAGGACGACGGGACAAAGACGAATTTCCGTTTGGAGTTTGAGAACAGGCGCGCGCATACGGGAGGGACGGCAACGTCATGAAAATCAGAATTACGAAAGAGCTTCCCAAGGCTCTGAACATCAGGCCGACGGTGGGTGAAATTTACGAGGCGGAGTACAAAATGACGCCGCCGCCCACTCCGCGCATGGCGTATTTTATCCGTATCGGGCCGAATCATGCGATGGTCTGCGTCTTTCCCGACGAATGCGAGGTTGTCGATTTGTGATTCCTGTGAAAAATGGCGTTAAAGAGTTTTGTAAAATTAACTGGACGGTGGAAAGTTTTTGAGTGAAAAAGATATAGCCCTCAATGCGGTAATATGGTATCTTTAAGGCGTCAAACTCAAAGTTGACTTCTTTCGGGCTCTATCCTATCCGCAATCCAACTTAGAAGCAACCATTTTTTGTCCGAAATCCGAGGTTCATTATACTCTTTAGCGTTCCTGCCCAACGAGGAACTGATGGAATTGCTCTCTTGAGCTTTCCAGCAAATTTTGTCCGCCCGGCGGAAGGCTCATCAGGGTTCTGTGATTGTTTCATCTGCGCTCTCCGTGCGATTGTCCGATAACTGCTTCCGGTATTGGGACGGAGAGACGCCGAGCCGTTTTTTGAATACGCGGCTAAAGTACAGCGGGCTTTCGTATCCCACAATCGACGCGATTTCCGAAACGTTGTAGTCCGAGTGCTCCAACAGGCTTTGCGCGTTGGCAATGCGCAGAGACAGCAAATATTGCGCGGGCGTTAGATTCATCGTCCGCTTGAAGCGCCGGATGAACCATTCCGCGCTCATATGCCGGGAAGCGGCGTATTCCTCTATATTGATGGGCTGCTGATAATGTTCGTTAAAATAGGATATGGCCTGTTCCATTTCCTCCCGCATTTGATTTCCGTCCCGGCTTTCCTCCAACGCTTGACGGTTCATCAGCAAAAGCAGGTCGTTGAGCAGGGAAGCAAGGAACTCCTCGTAGAGCGGGCGGCGCGTCTGAAACTCGGAAATCATGCGAAGGAAAATCCAGCGGTATTCCGGCGCGGAGCCAACGCGGAACACGTGCCTGTCCAAACTGAACTGATAGTAATTCAGAATATTCTTTACGTCGTATCCGGTAAAATGCACCCAGAAAACCTCCGGGTACTCCTCCGCCAGATAGTGGTACTTCTGCGGCTCTCCCGGCTGATACAGAACGGCGTTTCCCGCCTCTACGATTTCTTCCCGCTCCTCCCTGCCAAAGAAAAAGTGCGTCTTTCCGCTCGCCACGTACAGCAGTTGAAAGTCTCTGCGTCCCCTCGGTCTCCATGTCGGGAGCCGGGGGCGTTTTGTCAGGCGGTACGTCCCGCAACTGCCCACGATGAGCGGCCTTGTATGGTCTTTGAAATCCACCCGCGAATTGTCCAGATAACCGGAGTGCACATACATTGCGCCGCGCCCCCTTTGCGTTTCCTCAGTCGTTGTGACCCTATCATACAGGGATTTTTTCGGGAAATCCACCCTTTTGACGAAATGCGTCAATTTTGTATATATTCCCGTCAATTTTGTCTATATTCCAAAGCCGGGGTATGTTTTATAATCAAGGAGCCATTACAGAAAGGAGGCGCCTTGCTATGATTGCGCCCCGGCATTATGAGGACTTGCGCACGCTTCACGAAAATACGATGCCGTACCGCGCCTATTATATTCCGGCGTCGCGGCTCATGGGGGACCTGTCGGAGCGGCGGGAAGCGTCCGACCGGATACAGTCGCTAAACGGCAACTGGCGGTTTCGCTACTGGCCCGGCGTCGCAGACGTGAAAGAATGTTTCTTTGAGCCGGACAATCCGCTGGAAGGCTTCGGGACGATTCCCGTACCCGGCTGCTGGCAGATGTACGGCTACGACCGCCACCAGTATACGAACATCCGCTATCCGTTCCCGGCGGACCCGCCTCACGTCCCGCAGGAAAACCCTTGCGGGGCTTACGTCCACGCGTTCCGGTATCGCAAAGACCCCGCCGCGCCGAAAGCGTTTCTGAATTTTGAAGGCGTGGATTCCTGCTTTTACGTCTGGCTGAACGGAAATTACGTCGGCTACAGTCAGGTTTCCCACGCCACGGCGGAATTTGACGTGACGGAGTTTCTGCATGACGGACAAAATACGCTCGCGGTTCTGGTTCTGAAATGGTGCGACGGCAGTTATCTGGAAGACCAGGACAAGTTCCGCATGAGCGGCATTTTCCGCGACGTTTACCTCTTGAAGCGCCCGGAAAACGCCATTTTCGACTATTTCACCTCCGCGACATTTGACGGAAAAGAGGGCGTTTTGTCCGTAAAGGCGCGGTTTTTCGGTTCGGCGATTCCGGTACGCCTCACGGTTCTCGACGCCGACGGAAAAACAGTCGCCGCCGCCGAGTTTCGCTCCACGGAATCTTACGACGGGCGCGAATATCAGGAAATCGCCTCGATTCGGATTCCCAACGTTCGCCGCTGGAACGCGGAGACGCCGTATTTGTACGGGCTGATTCTGGAAACGGACGGCGAGACCATTTGCGATGAAGTCGGCTTCCGCGAAATTCATACGGCGGACAATCAGGTTTTCATCAACGGCGCGCCTGTGAAATTCCGGGGCGTCAATCGGCACGACAGCGACCCCGTGACGGGTTTCGTTATCGGCATCGAACAGCTCCAACGGGATTTGCGGATGATGAAGGAGCATAATTTCAACGCAATCCGCACGAGCCACTATCCCAACGCCCCGTATTTCTGCCAGTTGTGCGACAAATACGGCTTTTACGTTATCGCGGAGGCCGACAACGAAAGCCACGGCGCGTCGGAGTTCTACTGCGCGGATAACGGAAACTGGAGCGCCCATGTCGAACATTGGAATGAGCCGTTCGCGGACAACCCGGAATTTCTGGAAGCTACGTTAGACCGCACGGAAAGCTGTGTGCAACGCGACAAAAACCGTCCGTGCGTCGTCATATGGTCTATGGGCAATGAAAGCGCTTACGGCTGTTGCTTCGAGGCGGCTTTGGCGTGGACGAAACGCTTCGACCCGTCCCGCCTCACCCATTACGAGAGCGCGCAATACCGCTCTTCCGAAAAGAAATATGACTATTCTAATATTGACCTTTTCAGCATGATGTATCCGTCTTTCGAGACAATTCGGAATTATCTGGACAATAAGCCGGACAAGCCGTTTCTCATGTGTGAATACGCGCATTCCATGGGAAACGGCCCCGGCGACTTGGAGGACTATTTTCAACTTATCGAAAGCGAGCCGGGAATGTGCGGCGGGTTCGTCTGGGAGTGGTGCGACCACGCGATTGACAAGGGACGCGCCGAAAACGGAAAGGAGATGTATTTCTACGGCGGCGACCACGGGGAGTATCCGCACGACGGCAATTTCTGCCTTGACGGGCTTGTCTACCCCGACCGCCGTCCCCATACCGGACTGCTGGAATACAAAAACGTCTATCGTCCGGTGCGCGTCGCGTCGTTCGATGAGAAAAACGGACTTCTGACCCTTCACAATTACCTTGACTTTACCAATGCGCGTGACGTTCTCGGCATTCGCTGGGAAATCAACCGCGACGGCGAGATTGCCGCTTCCGGCGAACTTCTGACGCCGTCCATACCGCCGCATGGGGAAGCCGTCATAAAAATTCCCGACGTTCCGTCCGGCGCCGGACGGCGTTTCCTGAAGTTGTCCTATTATCTTACGCGCCCGACAAACCTGCTTCCGTCCGGACATCCGCTCGGCTTTGACGAAATCCGCCTTGGAAACGACGCCAATCAGACCGCCGCCGCGCTCCTCAAAGCGGATTGCTCCGAAACGCGCCCGCTGGTTGTCACGGAAAGCGAGAAGTTCCTGACGATTCGGAATGACCGTTTCCGTTATGTCTACGACAAGCGCACAGGACTGTTTCACCATATGGCCTTCGACGGCGCGGAATGGCTGGATAAGCCTATGGAATGGAACGTCTGGCGCGCCCCGACCGACAACGACCGGAAAATCAAACTCGAATGGCTGGCCGCGCATTATGACAGAAGCGTAACGAGAGCGTATCAAACGACGTGGGCGGCGGCGGACAAAAGCGTTGTCATTCACAGTTCCGCGTCTCTGGGCGCCGTCAGCCTGCAACGCTTTCTCAATATGGAAACAACATGGACGGCATTCGCCGACGGCGCGTTGACCGTGGAAACGCATGTTGCGCGCAATCCGGAATTTCCGGAATTGCCGCGCTTCGGACTTCGGCTTTTCCTCCCGGACACGCTCAGTCAAGTCCGCTATTACGGCTACGGTCCCTTTGAGAGCTACGCCGACAAACATCAGGCTGATTGTCACGGCGTTTGGAGTTCCGCCGTCGCGGATTTGCATGAGGACTATATCCGCCCGCAGGAAAACGGCAGTCATTTTGATTGCGAATACGTCACAGTTTCTGGAGACGAGCGGAGTTTGACCGCCGTCAGCGCGACGCCGTTCAGTTTCAACGCCTCTCCCTTTACGCAAGAGGAACTGACGGAAAAAGCGCATAATTTTGAACTGCGTCCGTGCGGCAGTACGGTTTTGTGTCTGGATTACAAGCAAAACGGAATCGGCTCCGAAAGTTGCGGGCCGCGCCTGTTGAAGCGCTACCGTTTCGACGAGCGTGAGTTCTCGTTTTCGCTCAAATTGATTCCTTCCGTGTCATAAAAGAAAGGGGCGGCGCGTTATGACGGAAAAGAAATATCTGAAATGGTATAATAAAGTCGGGTACGGCTCCGGCGACATCGCGGGGAATGTGGTTTACGCCCTGCTTTCCTCCTTTGTCATGATTTACCTGACGAATACGGTCGGCCTCAACGCCGGAATCGTGGGGACGCTGATTGCCGTCTCGAAACTCTTCGACGGCGTGACGGACGTGCTTTTCGGCTCCCTGATTGACAAGACGCATAGCAAAATGGGCAAGGCGCGTCCGTGGATGCTCTACGGCTATTTCGGGTGCGCGCTGTGTCTCGTGGCGATATTCTTTATCCCCGCCGATATGGGCGATTCCGCAAAATACGCGTGGTTCTTTATCGCCTACACGCTCCTGAACGCCGGATTCTATACCGCCAACAATATCGCCTACTCCGCGCTCACCGCTCTTATCACCAAAAACAGCGCCGAACGCGTCCAGATGGGTTCGATTCGCTTTATGTTCGCCTTCGGCACAAGCCTGCTGATTCAGTCAATCACCGTGGGACTGGTGCGCTTTTTCGGCGGCGGCGCGGCGGGCTGGCGGACTGTCGCCGTCATTTATACCATTGTCGGCGTTGTCAGCAATACGCTTTCCGTCCTGTCCGTCAAGGAACTGTCGCCGGAAGAGTTGGCGGAGGGCGAGGGAGACGTAAAAGCCGAGCCGGATGAAAAATACTCTCTGGCGGAGGCCGCGAAACTGCTCGTTGCCAACAAATACTATCTTATGATTTGCGCTACCTATATCCTAATGCAAGTCTACACCGCCACGCTCAACATGGGAATCTATTATATGACCTATGTGCTGGGCAATGAGGATTTGCTGGGCGTGTTCGCGTGGGCGATTAACATTCCCATTATCATTGGGCTTGTGTTTACTCCCGCGTTGGTGGCGAAATTTAACGGCATGTACCGCCTGAACTTCGGCGGCTACGTGATTGGCACGGCGGGCCGTCTGGGAGTGGCGCTGGCTGGCTATATGGGAAGCGTCCCCCTTATGCTGATTTGTTCCGCCGTGGCCGCCATTGGCATGAGTCCGCTACAGGGCGACTTAAACGCGCTGATTGCCACATGTTCCGAATACACGTTTCTGACGAAAGGAAAGCGCGTGGACGGCACAATGTATTCCTGCACGTCGTTGGGCACGAAAATCGGCGGCGGTCTGGGTACGGCTATCGCGGGCTGGCTATTGAATTTCAGCGGCTTTGACGGTCAGGCCGCCGTGCAATCGGCTTCCTGTCTGAATATGCTTCACATCATGTATCTTTGGATTCCCATGGGAATCAATCTGGTCATTACGCTGATTCTTTCCCGTATGGACGTGGAACGCGCTAACGAACGCCTCAAAACAGCGGCTTGAACTGCAAACAGTCAAAAAAACGGGACGGGGAAATTCTCCGTCCCGCCCTTGCGTCTGAACGCCTCTTTCGTGATACGCCATGTTCTTCAATTTATAGGGGATTGCGGTCATTCAAATCGGAGATAACGTCAAAGAGTTCTTCAATAGAGTTAATGTTACGCTCCATGAGGAAGTTAAAGACAGCCGCGTTTTCTTTCAAACGAGCTTTAATTGCTCCTCCCTGTTTAACTGGGCAGTGAAAAGTTCTTTTGAACAAAAAGGTAGCTCTACAGGCGGGAAAGCGGACATTCGCTGTCTTGGAGTTTCCGCGTAAAAACGCCTGAGCGTAAAATTTCACGGGCGGTTTCTGTGAAAAGGACTGCCCGTGAAACTGGAATTTCGTTACACCCACTCGAAATTGTCTTTCCCGGCTCCCAGTTCAAAATGACATTTGACAATGCCGAGGTCAATTGTCAAACAGGGACCAATCAATCCGGCTTTCGCCCGAACCTTGTTCCCTTCCAGCTTGAAACTGAAATTCTGCTGGTTGATTGCGGTAGGGGCAAGCAACGCCGCCTCGACGCCGTTCCGATACTGTATATTTCGGCGTGAGAAGTCCACTTGCACGGAGAAACAAGTCCACCTTCACGGCGGTCTGGTCCACTTCCATAAAGAGGACATTGAACAGCGTTTAGTAAAAATGTCGCTTCTATTGTCGGATGCCTTGCCCCGCGTCAAGGGGTATCCAAAAAAAGTTTGTCTCGCGGGGGACAAACTTTTTTCGGAGCCTCCCCTTGACTCAGGGCATCCGGGCTGGTTATCCGGCTACGCCGGGGGCCCGAGGTGGTTTGTGAGAGGAACCGCCCCGGGCCCCCGGCTTGCCATGATACCAGCCCGGAACGGCATCCTTAGCGTTCGCAAAACTGGAACTCGGGGGGCGGGCGTTCCCCCCGCCCCCTG
>JAFSOM010000268.1 GCA_017447005.1 Oscillibacter sp. | reverse complement strand
GGCGACATTACGATTCCCGGTTTGGAGGCCGGGACGGTTATCAAAGCCCGCGAAGTCAAAACTGTGGACGGCTATCTGCTGGACGGAATGCCGCAGGATATTGAAATCACGAAAGCCGCCGTCAACGAGTTGACCTTCTGGAATGTCCCCGCGCAAACGCTGATTATTGAGAAACGCGCATCCGATACGGACGCTCCGCTTGCGGGCGTGACGTTCACGGTGCGCGACAGTAGCGGCGCTTATATTGGCAACGACAACGGCGAATTTACGACCGACCAAAACGGGCGGATTGTCATTCGCGGCCTTGTCCCCGGCGTTACGATAACCGCGCAGGAAAAGAAAACGGTTAGCGGTTACGTGCTGGATGAAACGCCGCAAAACATTCTGATTCAAAAGGGCGACGCGCAAAAACTGGTATTCCGCAACGCTCCGAAAGGCGCATTAACTGTCAGGAAGTTAGACAGCCTGACGGGACAGCCGCTCTCCGGCGCGGAGTTCCGCATCCTTACTGTAAGCGGAAATCCCGTGGACGATAATGAAGGCCGGACTTCCAGCAACGGAATTTATACGACGGACGCCAACGGCGAAATCGTTATCGCAAAACTGCAACCCGGCGTTTACAAAGTGTCCGAAGTCAAAGCCCCGGAGGGCTATGTTCTGGACACGACCGCGCAGACCGTGACGGTCAACGCGAACGATTCCCAAACGCTGACCTTCCGCGACGTTCCGAAGCAGGCGCTGACGATTCAGAAGTACGCCAAGGGAACGACAACGCCGCTGTCCGGCGCGAAGTTCCTCGTCACGGACGATGACGCCGCTCCCGTGGGGGAAAACAACGGCGAGTTCACGACGGACGATAACGGACGCTTTGTCCTGACGGGCCTTACTCCCGGCGCTACGATAACGGCGAAAGAAATTGAGGCCCCGCAGGGATACGTTCTCGACGGAACGCCGAAAAGCGTAAAAATCAAATCCGGCGCGGCGCAGACGCTGACTTTTGAGAATGTTTCGGAACAGCGTTTGATTATCTCCAAGTATGTCACAGACACCAAGACGCCGATTCCGGGCGTCACGTTCCATGTCATGGACACGGACGGAAAGCCGCTCGGAAGCGCCAACGGCAAGTTTGTGACGGACGCGAACGGGCAAATTGTGATTGACAGCCTGACGCCCGGTATGAGCGTTACCGCGAAAGAAACCGCAACCGTAAGCGGCTACGTTCTCGATTCCACGCCGCAGACGATTAAAATTCGGAGCGGCGAGGCGCAGACTTTAACCTTTTTCAATACCCCGAAAGGCTCCCTGACCGTCCGCAAGCTGGACATTATAACGGACGCGCCGCTTTCGGGCGCGGAGTTCAAGGTCACGGACGCGAAAGGCAATGTTGTTGACCGGGACGAGGGCAGAACGTCCACGAACGGCGTCTACAGAACGGACGATAACGGGCAGTTTACGATTGCCGACATCCAACCCGGCGTCTATATCGTAACGGAAATCAAAGCCCCGGACGGCTATGTTCTGGACAATAATTCGCAAACCGTGACGGTGAACGCGAACGACGCGCAGACGCTGACGTTCCGCGATACGCCTTTGCAATCCGTTGTGATTCAAAAATATATTGACGGTACGACGAAACCGCTTGCGGGCGTGACGTTCCTTGTCACGGACACGAACGGCGCGAAAATCGGCGCGGGAGAGTACGTCACGGACGCGAACGGGCAAATTGTCCTGACGGGCCTGACGCCCGGTATGTCGCTGGTCGTGCGCGAAGTGAAAACCGTAAAGGGATACGCCCTGAACGGAGCGCCGCAAACGATTCAAGTGGGGACTGGCAAGGCTGGCGCGAGTCCGCTGACCGTTCCCTCCGCTGTTGCCGCCACGGGCGCAACCGGAAACGGCCTGACGTTTTACGATGAGGCGTTGTCCGCTCTAATTTGTCAAGGGGAAAAACGGCTTACCAATATAAAAAATGGAAACAGAGGCAATTTACTGCCGTTCAGTCGGCTTTGTGCCTCTGCAACAGGAGAAATTTCGCCATTTTTTCAAAATTTCTATTGCACTCTGCCGATATATGGAGTATAATAAGTATGTATTGGTATATTCTCCAAAAATAGGAGGCGGTAGTTGTGAGTGTTGACAAGAAAAAATTGACGGAAGAGGACATCAAACTCCGTTACATCACCCCGGCTATTACCGCCCACTGGAAACTGGAACAGATTTCGATGGAGGCCAAAGCGCAGATTACGGACGGTCAGATTGAAATCCGGGGAAATCTTGTAAGCCGCAAACGCGCCGGACGAGCGGATTATCTGTTGTCCGTCTACCCGAACTATCCGATTGCCGTTGTGGAGGCCAAGGATAACAAACACGCGCTTTCCGAGGGAATCGGTCAGGCGATGGACTACGCTCAAATGCTGGACGTGAAATTCGCTTATAGTTCCAATGGAGACGCCTTTTATGAGCATGATTTCTTTACGGGAAAGGAACGGGAATTTCCGCTTTCCGAATTTCCGTCCCCTACCGAACTGTTAGCGCGATTTGAGTCTGGCGTTAATGACGGCGCGGGCTTGAACCAGCGGGAGAAGAACGTCATTCAGGTTCCCTATTACACCAGCCAAAACACGCACGAGCCGCGTTATTATCAGCGCGTGGCGGTCAATCGGACGCTGGACGCCATTGCAAGAGGACAGAACCGCCTACTGCTTGTGATGGCTACGGGAACGGGGAAAACGTATACCGCTTTTCAGATTGTATATCGGTTACTGAAAAGCGGATTGAAACGCAAAGTTTTGTATTTAGCGGATAGAAACAATCTGGTAGACCAGTCCATTCAGCAGGATTTCGCGCCGCTGGAAAAGACTTCCCATAAAATCAATTTCGCCAAAGACGACCCCCGCGCTATTTCCGCTTATGAGGTCTATTTCTCCCTGTATCAACAGCTTGCGGGCGACGCGGGAGACGACACTGATACGGAAGATGAAGATTCTGTCGAAAAATTTCAGGCTCTGTTTCAACCGGACTTTTTCGATTTGGTGATTGTGGATGAGTGTCACCGGGGTTCCGCGAAAAAGGACAGCAACTGGCGCAGAATTTTGGAATACTTTTCTTCCGCTACGCAGATTGGCATGACCGCGACGCCCAGAGAGACGAAATACGTCTCAAACGTGGACTACTTTGGGAAAGCTGTGTACACGTACTCGCTTCGGAAAGGGATTGAGGACGGATTTCTGGCTCCGTTCAAGGTTATCAACATCCATACCAACATCGGCGACGGATGGCGTCCCGCAAAGGGACAGCGGGACATCTACGGACGTGAAATTGAGGATAGGCTTTACAACAACAGCGATTATGATTACCATATCATTTTGCAAGACCGGATTCGTGAAGTGGCGAAAGAGATTACCTCCTATCTTCACTCCGTCGGAAGGATGGATAAGACTATCGTTTTCTGCGCCAACGAACGTCACGCCCTGATGATGAGGGACGCGCTGGCGGAACTTAACGCGGATATGATGAAGGAATACCCGGATTATGTGGTTCGCATTACGGGAAGCGATACGATAGGGAAGAAGAAACTGGAATATTTCACTTCCGTTTCCTCTCCAACGCCCGTTATCGCCACCACGTCCGAATTGCTTTCCACTGGCGCGGACTGCAAAATGGTCAAGCTGATTGTCCTTGACCAGATGATAGGCTCCATGACAAAGTTCAAGCAAATTATCGGACGCGGAACCCGTCTGCGCTGGAAAGACGGAAAGACGCATTTTGTCGTCATGGACTTCCGCAACGTCACGCGGCTGTTCTCCGACCCTGACTGGGACGGCCCTATTCAACAGGACGATGATTACGACCCAAACGCCCACGGAAATGAGCCTGTTACGCCTCCTCCGCCCGTTTCGGTAAATCCCACGGAAAAGCCTATCGTAGACGCTGACGGTTGTCAGGTTGTGGTGTGGGGAAAGACTGTTTCCATTTATGATTCCTCCGGCAAACTACTACGACAGGAAAACATTGTTGATTATACGAAACGCAATATTTTAGGCGAATACGCCTCTTTGGATAACTTCATCCGGCAATGGTCAGCGGAGGAAAAGAAAGAGGCTATCCGCGCCCTGTTCCGGGAACGCGGCATTGATTTGGACGCTATGAAAGCGGAACAAAACATGACGGGAGTTGACGATTTCGATTTTATCTGTCATGTCGCCTTTGACCGCAAGCCTTTGGCCCGCCGGGAAAGGGTTGAAAATGTCAAAAAGCGGGACTTCCTGAGCAAATACAGCGGCGCGGCGCGAGAGGTTCTGGAAACGTTGCTGGAGCGTTACATGAACGCGGGCATTTATGAGATTGAGAAAATCGAGGTATTGCGGCTGGATGATTTCAAGCGTTTCGGCAAACCCGGCAAAATCGCACAACTTTTCGGTGGAAAGGAAGGGTACTTGAAAGCGATTCAAGAACTGGAGGTGGAAATTTATAGTGCCATATGATGAAGATTACTGGGGGCAAAGCCGCGTTTGTTGTATGACCCCCACCGAATTTGAAGAATATTGCTGTAAAATACTCCTTGGATATGGAGAAGAAGAAAAATTACCGCAATTTTCGATTACACACAATGTCAAACTGACTGCGAACGACGGCACTTATCAAATCGACGTTTACGCAACTTATACTGCGCTGGGAGCTGAAATGAAAGTAATCGCTGAATGCAAGCAGTATAAAAATCGCGTAAACAGAGACAAGGTTGTTCTTCTTGCAGATAAAGTAAGAGCTTTGGGAGCGCAAAAAGGGATACTGCTTTCGACTGCGGGCTTTCAAAGTGGAGCAATTAAGTACGCGAAAGAACATGGAATCGCTTTAGTTCAGGTTTTTGACACGCGAGTGAATTGGTATTCCCATTCGGGAGGCTCGAATACAGTCTTGGATGAGGAAGACCCTATGATTTACGGAGAGAGGCATATGCCTATATTTCAAGCAGACCTCATTACGACCAACTCTGGCGAGACTAAAACTATATATCCGACAAAAGCAATGGTAAAAGAAATCTACCTTGTGATGGATAAACTCATGCGAAAAAAATATGGAAGGTCCATATTTCCTAACCAAGAACAGCACGGGGAGTAAAATATGAGCAACCTGTCGAATTTTGTAAAACGCCTCCGGGACATTATGCGACAAGACGCGGGCGTCAACGGCGACGCGCAACGTATTGAACAAATCGCGTGGATTCTCTTTCTGAAAGTCTACGCGCAAAAGGAAGGGGACTGGGAATTAGGCGAAACGGATTACCAGTCCATTATCCCGGAGCCGTGCCGCTGGGAAAACTGGGCGGACAATAGCGGCGGACACGCTATGACGGGAGACAAACTTCTGGATTTCGTCAACAATACGCTGTTTCCCGTACTGAAAGGCCGTGACATTGAAGATAAGGACGGAAACATCTTGATTCCCGGCGTTCATGTTACGCCGGAGACGCCGATTCAAAAGGCGATTGTGCAAACCACGTTCGCGGACGCCAACAACTATATGAAAGACGGCGTTCTGTTGCGTCAGGTCATCGACAGGATTGACGAGCTTGACCTGAGCGATTACGAGGAAAGCCACGCTTTCGGAGAAATCTATGAATCCATTCTCCGTGAACTGCAAAGCGCGGGTTCCTCCGGCGAATTTTATACGCCTCGCGCCGTGACGGATTTCATGGCGAAAATGATTCGCCCCAAAATCGGGGAACGCATGGCGGATTTTGCCTGCGGGACAGGCGGATTTCTCGTGAGCTGGCTGAAAGAATTGAAAGCGGTCAGCCGCACGACGGATGATGTGGCGGCGTTAGGGCAATCCGTTTACGGTATCGAAAAGAAACAGTTTCCCTATATTTTGTGCGTCACAAATCTGCTTCTTCATGACGTGGACGTTCCGCAAGTATACCATGACAACGCGCTGTTGCAAGACCTGCTGGACTACACGGACAGCGACCGATTTGACGTGATTCTGATGAATCCCCCCTACGGCGGCAATGAGAAATCGGACGTGAAAAATCATTTCCCGTCTGATTTGGCGAGTAGTGAGACGGCGGATTTGTTCATGTCGGTTATCCTTTACCGATTGAAGAAAAACGGGCGGGCGGCGGTGATTCTCCCGGACGGCTTTCTATTCGGGACGGACAACACGAAAGCGAATATCAAAAAGAAACTGCTGTCCGAGTGCGATTTGCATACCGTTATCCGAATGCCCGCAAGCGTTTTCGCGCCGTACACGTCCATTACCACGAATATTCTTTTCTTTGACCGCACAGGCCCGACGAAAGAAACATGGTTCTACCGTCTGGATATGCCGGAGGGCTACAAGCATTTCTCCAAAACAAAGCCCATGAAACCGGAGCATTTCGCCCCGGCTATGGAGTGGTGGACAAACCGTCAGGCGATAGTTGAGGACGGTTTCGACAAAGCGCGGAAATTTACCCTTGCGGAACTCGAAGAACTGGGGTATAATTTAGACCAATGCGGGTACCCGCACGAGGAAGAGGAAATTCTTGACCCGCTGGATTTGATTCAACGCTATCAGGAGGAACGCGCCTCTCTGAACGCGGAGATTGACCGGACGCTCGCGGAAATTACCGCGATTTTGGAGCGGAAAGACTGATTCGCCGGGAAAGGAGGACGCATGACGGAGACTGTCAGGGAACAGCTTGATACAATCTGCCGGATTATCCGGGAGACGGTGGAAGTCGAGAAGATTTATCTTTTCGGCTCCTACGCCTACGGTACGCCCGACAAGGACAGCGACTTTGACATATACGTTGTAATTCCCGACGGAGGAGCGGAACCGCTGGACGTTATGCGGGATATAGTCGGCGCGATGTTTTACAAAGTCGATATGCCGACGGACGTGCTGGCGGATTATGAAAGCCGCTTTGAGAAGTACAGGAAGTTGCCGACATTACAACGGAAAATTGCAAGAGAGGGCGTGCTTTTATATGACCGAAATCACGAGGGAGTGGCTTAATTTCGCGGAGATGGACATCAATTCGGCGAATTATCTGCTGACGATGCGTCCGACGCCGATTGAAATTATCTGCTACCATTGCCAGCAGTGCGCGGAAAAGGCGTTGAAAGCCGCGCTTGTGGAACACGATATTGAGCCGCCCAAAACGCACGATTTACGCGAACTTTGCCAAATGTGCGTTGAGCTTGACGCGACTTTTCAGAACCTTACCGCGCCGTTTAAGGAATTGACCTCTTATGGCGTATCGCCCCGTTATCCGAACGGCCCGGAATTGGACGAACGGCGCATGAATGAGGCGTTGAAGGAAAGCCGGAAAGTTCTGGACTTTGTACTGTCCGTTTTGGAAGAAGGGACGGAAGCATGACCCCGCAGGAATTGAAAAACAGCGTCTTGCAACGAGCGATACAGGGGAAACTCGTGGAACAGCGTCCCGAAGAGGGAACGGGCGAGGAATTGTATCAGGCGATTCAGGCGGAGAAACGCCGCCTGATACAGTCCGGTCAACTCAAAAAGGAAAAGCCCTTGCCGGAAATTACGGATAATGAAATTCCGTTCGATATTCCTGACAGTTGGAAATGGGTAAGGCTTAATGACCTTGTGGAAAAAGAAGTCAAACGCGGAAAATCACCTGTATATATTGATAAAAGTCAAACGCTGGTTTTTGCGCAAAAATGCAATACAAAAATCGGAAATATTGATTTGAGTTTGTCCTTATATCTTGATGAATCGCGTTTGAGCAAATATCCTGAATCTGAGTTTATGCGAGACATGGATATTGTTATCAATTCAACGGGAAACGGCACACTGGGCAGAGTGGGTTTTTATAGAGATTCGGATAACCCGTGTCATCTTGCGATTGTTCCTGATTCTCATGTTACTGTCGTAAGGGTTGCTAAAAGTCTTTGCGCAAAATATGCGCTATATGGCTTGAAATACTATCAGCCCTATATGGAAAAACTCGGAGCAGGTTCAACAAATCAAACGGAATTGAGCGCGAATGTCATAAAAGCGTTGCTTTTTCCGCTCCCGCCGCTCGCGGAACAGCGGCGCATTGTCGCCAAAATCGAAGAACTGGCACCGTATATCGACCGCTATACGGCGGCGTGGAATCGTCTGGAAGCGTTCAACACGCGCTTTCCGTCCGATATGCGGAAGTCGCTTTTGCAAATTGCGATACAGGGGAAACTTGTGGAACAGCGTCCCGAAGAGGGAAACGGGGAGGAACTGTACCGGACGATTCAAGCGGAGAAACAACGCCTGATAAAGTCGGGAAAACTCAAAAAGGATAAGCCTTTGCCGGAAATTGCGGAGGATGAAATTCCGTTTGATATTCCCGGCAGTTGGAAGTGGGTAAGGCTGGCGAATTTATTTGCGTCAATAGCGGACGGAGACCATCAGCCTCCGCCCCAAACCGCAAACGGGGTGCCGTTTATTGTCATATCCAATGTGTCTAACGGCGCACTTGATTTTACCAATACGAGATTCGTTTCTCCTTCCTATTTTCAGACGCTTTCCTCCGAACGGATTGCCGAAAAGGGAGATATTCTTTTTACGGTAACTGGTTCGTATGGAATACCTGTAATGGTCGATACAGATACCAGCTTTTGTTTCCAGCGTCATATAGCATTGCTAAAGACAATCAGCGTCACTTGTGAGGAATACTTGCTTTGTATTTTGAACAGTCCTCTTATTTCACAGCAATGCGACGCCGTTGCAACGGGTACGGCGCAAAAGACAGTTGGAACAAAAGCCTTAAGAAACTTTGTTGTTCCGCTCCCGCCGCTTGCGGAACAGCGTCGCATTGTGGCACGATTGAAGGAACTGTTGCCGCTGTGCGACGGATTACAATAAAAAGAGGTGGTGTGAATGCAGAAACCGGAAAGACTGATTGGCTTTGTCGAGGTCGAGGGTACAAATTTCCCGTTTGAATTTGACGAGAAGACGTTCACTTTGAATTTGTATCCTCCCTCGTTTGAGGTTCAGGATAAAAAGCGGTGTGGCTTTTTTGAAGCAATGAACAATCCTGCAAAGAATGTATTTGAGTGGACTCCGCACAAACGGATATGTGGCGTGTCTTTTGGTGGTAAGGCAAATACGGATGGAATTGTCTTTTCAAACAAAAGCCATTATATCTTGTTTGATGTGCTGGATATGGAAGCGAATTATAACGGCTTCATCAGTTATCGAGTAAACTGGTATTTCCTCTATCCAGAGGGGATTCAACCGTTTGAAATCAGTGCTTTCAGATTATCTGGGTCTACCATCAATTATTTTTATAATCCAGAAATCGCGTTACAACGT
>JAFSOM010000267.1 GCA_017447005.1 Oscillibacter sp. | reverse complement strand
GCGTAAGCGAACTTTTCCATGTCCGTTATGGAAACGATAACGACGCTTCCCTCAATATTCAGCGAGGCCAGAAGTTCCGGAACAGCCGTGATTTCGTTGGATTTTTCCTCCGTGACCAGTTCGCCTAAAATCATCCGGTTTTCCGCCATGAACGCGCTGACGACATGATAAGCCTTATGGCTTTCGTTTCCGCTTCCGCGAATGGTTTTCCCAGCAACCGCGATAACCGAGCCTTCCTCCCGGCTACATTTCAGACAGTCGTACAGGCATTCCGACAGCGCTTCGGGATTGCGCTTGTCAAAAACTCTCCGAAACGTGTCGCTGTCCGGTATCCCGTCAGGCAACGCGAGGAAGCCCCTGAGCCATTCCTCTCTTCGCTTGCCGAACGCCTCCATATCGACAAAGTCATTTCCGTTGCATAGCAGGGTACACAGTCCTATGATGAGAATGTCTTCCAGCTTATGGCGAATGTTTCCACGGCCTGTCCGACGG
The DNA here is from genome assembly GCA_017447005.1 of Oscillibacter sp. GTDB lineage: Bacteria > Bacillota > Clostridia > Oscillospirales > Oscillospiraceae > Oscillibacter. The sequence goes on along the minus strand of JAFSOM010000267.1, from coordinate 4,603 downwards.
GGGTCTTCCACCTTTCCGGAACGGTGTCGGAGATTAACGGAAAGAGCGCCCGCAATCTTCTGGAAGTGCTCTTATCAGGCCAGACGTTTGACGAGACGAAATATGAACAAATGCGGGCGAGCAAGCAAATTTCCGGAGGCCTCAAAGCCTCAAAAGAAGAGCTGATTGAAGATATGCGGGGAATTATGACGCCGCTCCAGCGGCGGATGATGCGGGAACTTCTGGCGCATTTGAAAGAACTCAACGAACATATCTGGAATCTGGATGTAAAAACAGCTCTTATCGCCGTATTTTTCCGGATTCGGAACCGACGTTTCAATTTCCACAGGTTTTGAAACTCGCTCTCCGTTATCGTCAATCATCTCCGCCGTAAAACGCAGTCTCATAGTCTCATCTTCTTTCTGACATGGAAATCCCCCTCTTTGAGGTTTCCTTATCGTACTCTACTTTGCCTGTCTTTTCAATCCACCCGCTCAGGCAGGAAATTTTACGCATACTAAATGTTGTTGCTCTGTCTAAAAAAATGCGTTCACAAAGAAATGAAAGAGAAAAAAATATGGCTGATTCCCGCCGTTCTTGCGCTGGCGCTGTTGTGCGCTTGCGGACAGGACGCCGCAACGACGGACGAAACGCCGGAGAATGAACAGGAGGTGTCCGCGGTGTCGGAAAGTCAGAGCGCGAATCCCAATCTTGCGACAAGGGTCGCGGAGAGCGAAGACCATTACATTTTCCAACTGAATGAGAACGTCACGCGGGAAAAAGGTCTATTACCTGACGCGGTTCGGTATCGAAATCTCGGCGGATTTGTACCGACCCGCCGATTTTGACCCGACGAACGCATACGCGGGAATTGTCATTGGGCCTCCGTTCGGCGGCGTCAAGGAACAGGGGCCGGGCGTGTACGCGAACGAACTGGCGGCGCGGGGCTTTGTCGCGGTAGCGTTCGACCCCGCCTATCACAGCTACAGCGGCGGCGAACCCCGCTATGCCGGCTCGTCGTCCACGTATGTGGAGGACTTCTGCGTCGGGGTGGATTATCTCGGCTCCCTGCCCTATATCGACCGGGATAAAATCGGCGTTCTCGGAATCTGCGGCTCCGGCGGCTTCGCCGTTTCCGCCGCCTCTATGGATGCCAGAATCAAGGCGGTCGTCACCAGCGCCCTGTATGACATTGCCGGGAATATGAACGAGCTTTCCGGGGAAGCGCGTCGCGGAATGCTGGAACAGATGGCGGCTATGCGCTGGCAAAAGGTGGACACGGGAGAGGACTCGTGGCTGAAAAGCTATCCCGACGCGCCTGTGACGGAAGTCCCGGAGAATTTAACGGGCGATACGGTCTAGTTCTATGGCATGGAGCGCGGCTGGCACCACAACGCGCTGGGCAACGTAACCGGGGAAACCATGCCTGACCTGATGACGCTTCCCACAACCGGGCATATCGGCGACATGGAGACGCCCCTGCTGATGGTCATGGGCGACATCACGCACAGCCGCGCCTTTACCGAGGCGATTTTCGAGCGGGCTTCCGAACCGAAACAAATGATTGTCGTGGAAAACGCGCGGCACATCGACCTCTATGACGATGTTTCCAAGATTCCATTCGATGAAATTGACGCGTTTTTCAGGGAAAGCCTTGACGCCTGATTAAACGGAGACAGCGGACGCCGATTCCCGGCAGATGATGGGAATCGGTATGTCCGCGTTTTCGATTTTGAAAATGAAAGGAGCGGACGTTACAAATGGCTAAGAACGCTTTCACCATATTCCGTTGCGTAGCTGTCCTTCTGATTCTTCCGTTTTTTTGACGGCTTGCGCGTCAATCGGCAATGAAATGGCGGATGAAAAAACAGTTTCCGAAGCGGGCGCGGTTCGCCTGACGGAAACGGCAAATCTGATGGAGACGGTTCAACAGATGGAAGCGGCGTTTCAGGGCGATTCTACGGCAACTCTTTTTGACGCGGATTCCGCGCTGTTGCGGGCGGAGCGTTCGGAAAACGGCGTCCGAATCTCCGCGCACTGGGGCGAGGCGGCATGGACGGCTTATTTCGCGCTTTACGCGGAAAGCGGTCAAATGCTGGGCGCGGCGGTCGCGCCGGACGGCGTGACGGAATGGGAAACGGAGATTGCCTGTGACGCGAATCAGGCGTCAACGGCAAAGATGTTCCGTCTGGTATCCGTTACGCGTCCCGCGCTTCCGGCGATTGCCGTGTCGGTGGAATCAGGAGAAGCGGAAATTGCGCTCACGGTGGCGGGACGGGTTCTGACCGTGGAATGGGCGGACAATTCGACACTGGACGCTTTGCGCGAACTGTTGAAAAAGTGCGACGTTACGCTGAATATGAGCGATTACGCCGGATTTGAAAAGGGCGCGCCGCTCCCCGAAACATTGCCGCAGAACAATGAGCCGATGAATACGGACGCGGGCGACATCATCCTTTATCAGGGGCGGCAGTTTGTGATTTACTATGACAAAAACAGTTGGTCTTTGACGCCGTTGGGGAAAATCACAGGCATGACGAAAGCGGAACTGCAAGCCCTGTTGGGCGCGGAAAACGTGACGGCAAGATTGTCGCTCGTCGCCGGAACATTCGGATTGTTCAGCAGTCAAATTGCGGTTTAAGCGCTTTTTATGACGCGCAGATGATTTCAATTCCGTCGTTTTGCAGTATGGATGCGGATTCTTGCGGCATACGACTGTCTGTTACAACCATCTTTATCCGGTCTTTCAGATTCAAGGGTACAGCGCCGCGTTTTCCAAATTTTTCGCTTTCGGTCAGTACGACCACTTTTTCGCATTGTGAGGACATATCCCGCACGGCCTGAGCGCGCATTTGGTTCTGATTTGTGAAGCCTGTCTGCGCGGACCAGCCATCCACGCCGACGAAAAAATGCTCCACCCAGAAATTTTCAACGCATTGACGTACCATAGGGCCAACCATCACCTGAGAACTCCGCTGGTAGACGCCTCCCAGCAATACAATCTCAAACATGGACTTGTTCCGGATAAAATCCGCGATGAATGCGCTGTTGGTGATAATCGTAAGGTTTCTCCGCGAAGCGGCCAGCGCGTCGGCCAGCAACGCGCAACAACTGCCGCTTTCAATCATGACGTTTTCTCCGTCGCGCGCCAGTTCCGCCGCTTTCAGGGCGATTTTACGCTTTTCCTCGTAGTGGTACGCCATGCGCCCGCCGATGTCGTCCTGACTTGCCAACAGCGCGTAACCGTGTTCGCGGCGGACAATCCCGCGCCGTTCCATGCTGTCAAGGTCTTTCCGCACCGTCACTTGCGAAACGCCCAGCGCTTCCGAAAGGGCGGTCACTTCCATTTTCGGGCGCTCCGTCAAAAGGGACAGTATTTGATTGGTTCTGTCTTTCATGCGCGTATTCCCCGCTTTCATCAAGCATTGAGAAAAGTATACCACAATCGCTTGCCTTATGCAAGGGAAAACTTACGTATGAAACTGAAAATTCGCGTTTAGAAGAAGCAGTCGAGTCCGGCGTCAAGAAAAACTTGACGATACTCCGTCAAATCCTCCGGGTGAAGGGCTTTTACGCCTTTCAGGACGTAATCCCGGTTCAGAAACTCATACTTCCGCTCCCCCATCTGATGGAACGGGAGAAGCTGTACGCGTTTGAGGCCGATTTGATTCAGCAAAAGGGCGATTCCCTCCGCATCCTCCAAACTGTCATTAAAGCCGGGAATGACAGGAATCCGGGGCAGAATTTGCAATCCATTGTCTTTGGCCCACGCCAGATTCTCGATAATACGCTCGTTTCGAACCCCGGTTCCCTCTTGATGCCGCGCCGGGTCATAGTGCTTGACATCGAACAGGAGGAGGTCAAAGAGAGGCGCCAAACGCCGGAACACATCCTCACTTACGCAACCTGTAGTTTCAATGGCGGTATGAATCCCCTGTTCCCGCAGGGCTGTCGTCAGCGCCTCGGTGAAATCCGGTTGGGACATCCCCTCTCCCCCGGAAATGGTAACGCCGCCTCCAGATTCCTCGTAGAATGCCCTATCCTGCAAACACACATCGACGAGTTCCTCTACGCTTTTCCGTTCCCCCTCATGGGTTAGCGCTTTTCCGGGGCACTGTTGCGCACAGAGCAGGCAGCCGTTGCAGCGCTGAAAATTGACATGAACGCGCTTATCCTCATCCATGTTCAAAGCCTGTTCCGGACAACGGCGAACGCACTGACCGCAGCGCAGGCATTTCGTTTCATCATAGAGAATCTGAACTCCGGAAAGCTGGGACTCCGGATTGGCGCACCACTGACAGCGAAGGGGACATCCCTTTAAAAAGACTGTAGTACGGACGCCGGGACCATCATGAATGGAGAACTTCTGCACGTTAAAGACGATACCATCAGTTTTCATACTGTTCATAGCCTAATCTCCTTTTTAATTAGTGGCAGGACTGTCCGTACACGGACACGCGACACCGGAATCATACCACACGCCGCCGCGAATGTAAAGAGAAAATTACGAACGAAAAAAAAATTCTTTTTTTCAGAATTTTCTATTGACAAATAGACTGCTATGCGTTACAATCTGGTATGTTAAAAAGTTGATAAAGCGCGAATGAAGGAGAGCTACTCTCTC
>JAFSOM010000266.1 GCA_017447005.1 Oscillibacter sp. | reverse complement strand
TTGCTTTGTGCGTGACGCGCCGCGCTTCATAGCGTTCCTGCGGCGTCGGCGCGGGTTGCGCCATAACCGCCGCAAGCTGTTCTTTCGCTGTGGCCTCGGCGGACGCGTCAAACTCCGGATGTTGTCTCCGCCAGTCCTCGAAGGTGATAAAGGGTTTGCGTTCCGGTACGGGCGCGAACGCGGGAAGATTCGCGGCGGACGCGGGGACTTGCGGCGCGGTCTCCGTGACGGGCGCGGACGGCGTAAGCGTCACGGGCGCGGGGACGTTCGTGACGCCGACGGGCGTTTCCGGCGCGGCGACGGCCTCCGGCATTTCCGGCGCGACGGGCGCGAGATTGATTTCCGCCGCCATGGGCGCGAGAATGCGTTCCAGCGCGGCGACGGCCTCCGCGTCCCCGGACGCTTGCGCGGTTTGAAGCAATCCGGCGATAGCGTCGTTGGCGGCTTTGGCCTCGGCTTTCGTCACGCCGCCGGATTTCGCTTTCCGCCACGTCTCCGTGACTTTTTTCGCGTCCAGAATCAGGCGGTCATATTCGTCGTTAATCTTCTGCATGATTCCGGTCGCGTCGGGGTTGTCGCTCACGTCGGGGTGGTACTGCCGCGCCAGTTTCCGTAGACGCGCATTCGCTTCTTCTTGTGTGCGGACGCCTTGAAAATACTCGGAATCTTCCGGTTTCAGGTCTTTTCGATTCGGTTCGGACGTTTGGAAATTCGGCCCGTTCTTGGCGCGGCTGTAAGCAATCGCCGTCCCGCCGATACTGAGTATCATTTCCAGCGCGATTCCCGTCAGCATGGACGTGAAATCAATGCCGCCGGAATTGAGAACCGCCTGATTCGCCGCGACTGCGCTGTCATAGGCGGCTTTTTTGTCGGGCGTAAGCTGACTTACGTCCATTTTGGAAAGTTCGTCAAGGGTGGCCTGCGCGGTTTTGACCTGTTCGGCGTGGGCGAACGCCTGCCGCCCGCCCGCCATAACGCCTTGGCGCACGGCTCCGGACGCAAGTCCGCTGACGGCGGCCTGTTCGAGTACGCGGGCGAACTCCGGCCCCATGCCGTTTTTGAGAAACCATCCCGTGACTTGCGGATTTCCAATCGCCTTTCCGACTTGTCCGGCGGCGCCCATGGACAGCAACGAGACGAGGCCTAACGCCGCTTGGGAAGTCCCGCTTAACCCTGCGCGGCGCGCCTCCCCGGTCGATTCCCCGACGAGATACGCCCCCGCCGCCGCCTGTCCCGCGACGGGTATCGCGTTAAGCGCGAAGAACGGAACAAGGCCCGTAACCGCGTTAAGGACGCCGCGAAGCGCGGGAACGTCCGGGAGATTATTTTCCGCCGCCGCCTGAAATTTCGCGGACTGTCCCGCTAATCTGTCGGAAATTTCGTAAAGAGAATCCTTTGCATTTTTCGCGCTTTCGGCTTGTTTTCTCGCGGTATCCCTCATGGAAAGCGCGTACTGATACTCTTCCAGAGGTTTGTCTTTTTGGCCATTCTCCGCCTGCAAATACCTTTGCGCGGCCTTGTCCGAGATAGTCTCCAATGCGCGGCCCCGTCGCTGTTGCCAGTTCTCCGTAAGTCCGGCGACATCCCCGGCGACGTTGACGAACGCGGCCCCGACGCCTGTCAAGGCTTTTCCGGCGTAATTCGAGATTGTTCGTGCGGCTGACGTATTGCGGAGACTTCCTCCCGGCGTGACGGGTTTCGACGCCGTAACCGTTGGCGCGGGAGAGGGCGTGACGGGTTTCGGCGTCGTGACCGTCGGCGTGACGGGCGTCAGGAGCGTGGGCACAAGGTCCGCCGCGCTTGCGAAACGCTTTCCGCCGTAGAGGACGCCGCCGAACTCGTCCGTATCGACGCCCACCCATTTGTTTTTCCCGTCGGTATCCGTGTAGGAAACCACGGGCTGATTCAATCCGGGAATCTTCTTTCCCGTCCCCGCGCTCATGTCGTAAACCAGCTTCCCGCGTTTCCCCTGCGCGAGAACCCGTTCATTCGTGAATACCAGTCTGCCCATACGCGCCCTCCTTAGTCCGGGACATACTTTAACTGACCGCCGGATAAATCGCTCAACAGGGCGTTGATGTCCTCGCGCTGTTTCACGTTGAGTTCGGGCCACATTGCGTCAATGCGTTTTGTTACGGCGTTCACGCGCTGGTCTATATCGACGGCGCCGTTGCCCATTACGGTTTCGATATACCTTTTATATCCGGCGAAAACGCTCTGACGCATACCCGGCCCGGCGTCAGCCTCCACGCCCTTTTCCATCTTCTCCCGGATTGCCTCCACGGCGTCCTCGAACTCGTCGTTGTCGGGCTTGGCGGTGAATCCGAAGGACTTGTAATTGTTGGACAGCCACGTTTTCGGGGAATCGGCGCCGCTCTGAACGTAGGCTTTGGCGAGCGCGGTCAAGTCGCCTCCGGACGCGGCCCCGGTTCCGGACGTTTTTCCGGCCTCCGTCATTTTCTTTAAGGTGTCGGCCTGCTTGTTTTCCAGCTCCACTTGCGCCTGCGCCGACGAAAGCTCCTGCGCGGCCTTGACCGCCGACATGTACAGCTTTACATACTCCTCCGAAAGTTCCGCCGCTTTCATGGTCGCGGGGTCGGGTTTCATGCCGACGTTCATCATGGATTCGGCGCGGG
>JAFSOM010000265.1 GCA_017447005.1 Oscillibacter sp. | reverse complement strand
GGCGTCTCCTGATACTACAAGATTGGTGAGAGATCCTGTATTATCAGATTTGCTCCTGATTGTCTATCACAATCAGGAGCGACGCACTTTTACCGCTATTCTTTTCACCCTCACATCTGGCCTAACTAAACGACATTGGTTCCTTTACTCCTCACGCTTTGCGGTTTCGGATTCTCCAGTCACGGCCTCGTCTGACGGCTTTCCGGTTTGTTTCGGTTTGCTTTCCGGCTTTTTCAGGCCCGCGCCGATATGCGGAATAGAAACTCCGCGCCGTGCGGCGTTCTCTTGCGTTACACCGTTCTGATTCCGTTTCTCGCGCCGCTGTTGATTGATTTTTATCACCGCGAAGGCAATTAACGCAATCAGCGCAAGCCACGGCCAACTGTACGCCAACGATACCGTGACATCCTCCAGCCATTCGGCGAAGTCGCGCAAGCCCTCCACGAATGCCCCGCCTAACAAACTGCCGTAACTTTTCGGCGTCTCCGGCACGTTCGAGAAGCGGTACACTTCCTCTAACGATAACGTAATGGTAGAGTAGTCAACCTGATTATCGTAATGGCGCAACGTCCCGGAAAGGTCGTCAATCATCTGTTCGGTTTCGGAAATCGCGGACTGTATGGTAATAATGTCCTCCATATTCTCCGCTTTTTCCAGCAAGGCTTGCAGACGCTGTAACTTGATATTCTGCGTGCGCAAGCGTCCCGCCGTGTCGTAGTAACGCTCGCTGATGTCCTGCTGACTGACGTGGCGGCGCGTCTCGTGACAAAGTCCGCTCACTTGGTCAAGGAATGTCTGAAAATTGCTCACCGGAATGCGGATAGTGTAATTCGCCCAGCGCGAACTCTCGCCGCGTTCGCCGGAATTGCTGTCGGCGAAGTACCCGCCTAAACGCTCGGTCAAATCGGCGAGGGCGGCGGCGGTTTCGTCAAACGTGGTGGTCTCCATGCTCAATTCCGCGGTACGGATGAGCTTTTGGGGACGCGCTTCCGCGCTGTCGGACGGCGACGGCGTCGGGGCCATCTGCGGGGCCGCCGCCGTTTTCGCCGAATTGTAGGCCGCGCCGCCGTAATAGCCCTCATCGTCGACCATATCCCATTCCATGGGCGTTTCCTCCGCTCCCACGGCCATACTGTCCTCGGCGTAATAGCGGGAACCGCCGCCCGAACTTCCGCCGCAAGCCGTCAGAACGGTCAGCAGAAGCGCAAGAGCCATAACGAACGCAAGTCTTTTCTTTTTCATCTCTACATCCTCCTTTTTCCGCTCAACGCGTCGACCGCGCCTTTATCTATATAGACGGAACGCGCCGGAAAAAGTTCCCCGGATTCGCAAATTTTTCGACCTGTGCGATTGACGCGCCTTTGTCGCCCCTCGGAACGGGGGGAGATGTCGCCGTCAGGCGACAGAGGGGGGGGACAGCGGCCCCGTGCTTACGTCGCGTCGCGCAAATCCCATAACTGCGCGGTCAACTCCTCTTTGCCGTCGCCCTTCTCCGCCGAAAACGGTATGAGCGTATCGGCGTCGCGTAAGCCCAGCGTTTCGCGGATACAGGCCAGCGCGGGTTCAATTTCCCGTTTTTTCAGCTTGTCCAGCTTATTCGCCACGACAACCAGCGGACAGCCGCTGTCCCGGAACCATTGGAACATCGTCACATCGTCCGCTGTGGGCTTGTGACGGATGTCCACAATCATGACGCCCATAGAGATACGCGGCCCCTCGTCGCGGAAAAAGCGTTCCATGAGTTTCGCCCAGCGCGCCCGCTCTTCTTTGGATACTTTCGCGTAGCCGTACCCGGGCAAATCCACAAGGTACAGCCTTTCGTCGACTAAAAAATAGTGAATCTGCCGGGTTTTCCCCGGGGACGCCCCCACGCGGGCCAGATTCTTTCGTCCGGTCAGGCGGTTGATGACGGACGATTTTCCCACGTTGGAGCGCCCCGCAAAGACGGCTTTCGGAAACGGGTCGCGTAAAAACTGTTCCGGCGTCCCGGCGGAACGGACGTATTCCGCTGACTGAAATTGCATGTTTGCTTCCTTTCTCTATTCCGGCGCCCGCAAGCCGTCGCATGGACGCGTTCAGGCGTTTTCGGGGGACGCGCTGCGCGGTAAGGCCGGAATTTCGCTTTCCCTCGGCATGGCGGAGAAGTCCATTTCCGGCGCGACGCTCTCCCGCAACGGCTCCGACGCCGCGCACAACGCCGCCGCGAATACGTCGTCGACCGTCTCCACGGGAACAAAGCGTAACGCCGCCCGGACGGTCTGGTCAATCTCCTCCAAGTCCCGCACGTTATCTTTCGGTATCAGTACGGTGTGAATGCCGCAACGCTTCGCGGCCATGGTCTTTTCCTTCAACCCGCCGATAGGCAAGACGCGTCCGCGCAACGTGACTTCGCCCGTCATGGCAAGGCCGACTTTGATTCGCTGTCCCGTGAGGGCGGACAACATCGCCAATGTCACCGCGATTCCCGCCGACGGGCCGTCCTTCGGCACGGCGCCTTCCGGGAAGTGCACGTGAATGTCCTTGTTCTTGTAGAACTCCGAATCAATGCCCAGCAT